>CARAIG010000056.1 GCA_948938605.1 uncultured Eubacteriales bacterium | reverse complement strand
CAAGAGACCCGTTTACGGGCAACTAATAATCCTGTGCATGGCTGGCAGGCCAATAAAAGACGCACTTGTGCGTAGCCTGCAACATTAGGGCTATGCCCGAAAATGCAAAGCCACCCGCTATGCGGGTGGATGCTTACTTATATTTTTATACCATTTCAACACCGCAAATACTGTGAGATAGGTTTTTAATACTTTGTGCTACAATATATTAAGAAAATATTTTTAGACAAAATATTGGCAATTATTACAATTTTTTGATTAGAATAATGGCATTGAAACACAAAGTAACGGTATATGACGGTAAAATTAATTAGCAAGGCGGATACGCTACGCGTTATTGTCCGATACCGTTGCGTATGTTTTTTTTGTACGCAAAAGTAATTGAGTAAGTTTCATTTTTCGACATATTTACACTTTTCTACAAAAATACACAGTTTTCTACATTTTTTCTAAATTTTCAACACAAAAAGTTGTGCTAAAATAGTCTTAACTTAAAGCACAGGGAGGCACCAAGTGATAAAAATAGGGTTGATAGGTCAAGACGGACTTAAAGAAAAGCTATCTGAAAATGACAAATTTCAAATTGTATTCGACGTAGACGGCAAGGACGCCAGGCAGTATTTAGACGCCAACATTGCCGATGTCGTAATTACCGAACTTGTAATGAGCGGTGAAGATGGCTTTGCTTTGTTGGAAAAATACCGCGATGTTAAATTTATTGTTGCAAGCGAGTTGAAAAGCGAAGTTTTTGTAATTAAGTCGTTGGACTTGGGAGCAAAATACTATTTGGTAAAGCCCGTAGAGTACAATGTTTTGGAGCAACGTATTCTTAATGTTTGCGAAGGCGTAAAATTCGGCAATAAGGTTGTTCGTCAAAAGAGTGTGTCCGAACGCACCTTGGACGAACGCATAAGCAATATATTTGTAAGCGTGGGTATTCCTGCGCATATCAAAGGCTATCAATTTTTGCGGGAAGGAATAAAACTTGCCGTCGACAATCCGCCTATAATCAATTCCATTACTAAAAGTTTGTATCCGTCAATTGCCGCCAAGTTTAACACGACGTCCAGTAAAGTTGAGCGTGCAATACGTCATGCAATAGAAGTTGCGTGGAATCGGGGAAAAATTGAGAATATTAACAGCATATTTGGCGTAAAAGTATACAATTCGGCGGAAAAACCTACAAACGGCGAATTTATTGCTTTGCTTGCCGACAAAATGTTGCTTGAATGCGCCTATTAATTAAGGTCGCAGTTCAATCGGTATTAAAAATCAAAAATGAAAAAAAGTTCACGAAATTCACATAATCTCTTGCCAATGCAGTTTTATTATGTTAAAATAATATTGCTTGACACAGGTAAAGGGGAATTTTGTAATGCAGTACTTAAAACGTGAGATAAAAGACCGCATCTTGGCATCGGCAGTGGATGAGTTTAAGGAGCATGGATTTGCCAATGCTTCTATAAGAAATATAGCCAACAACGCCGAAATATCTCTCGGTAATATTTACAGATACTTTGCCAACAAGGAAGCCCTGTATTTTGCAGTAATCAATCCCTTTATGGAAAGCGTAAAACAAAGCATCGAGCGTGACTTTATATTTAAGGACAAGTCTATGAAAGACGCGTCCGAAGTCTTGGTCAAGTTTTTGATTCAGTATTGCGATCAAATTTTAATTATTCGCAAGGGTAACAGCGTACATTACGAAACGTTTATTAATTATATTATCGAAGTGGTTTCTGCTAAAATCCGCGAAATGATCGAAGGCGAATTCCCCGAAATTGACGAAAAAATCAAAAATCCCGATTTTTATTTAGCCATTGCCGACGGATTTATTAACAGTTTGTTTAAAGTTCTTCACAAGGACGACGCCATTGAAATTCAGGAACAAAACATTCGCGAACTAATTACTTTTTATTTCGGTCATATGAAAGACAGGTTTTATCACTTTGATTTGGCGTAATTTAAGTACTTCAACTTTTATTAATGCCGTTACTGACTGCCGCCAATTGTGTAATTTAAATATGACGCAATAAGCGGGTGTGGTGAAAATTTTTGTAAAAAATAATTGCATATTTAACACTGATTGACAGTGCTTATTGCATTTAATTATGCTGAATTACATTTTTATTGCGTGTTTGCAAGCCGCTACGATATTGTGCAAGGTATTCTTTGTGTATTAATATGAAATTTGTCTAGGTCGACGTTAAATTACGTCGGTCTTTTTTTTATTTTAGTTGGCAGAATTATCTATCGTCAGTCAAGCGCAAACGTTTATTTCCCGTTTGCGTTATTTCTGATTGCATTAATTATTATTTGTAATCACCTTTTGTCGTGCGCCGTCATACAATATACTGACTACATTAGGAGGTTAACAATGCCGGTAAATAATTTAGAAGGTAACAATTGTAGCGAAAAAATTTGTATTCAAGGCAAAAAGGTGTTTGACGCTTGTATGAAACAAGTCACTTTGCAGCAAATAACAGTAAGCGTAAGCGATGTAAATCCGCCCAATCCGACGGTTCCTTTGCGTTTTGTCAGTTGCAAAAGTACGACGACTAAGGGTGTGATCGAAAATTTGGTGGTTGAACGCCTTGCGGAACGTCCCAAATACGGGCGCGTACAAGCGGACATAGTGGTGCCCGTCGAAGTAACGTACATAGACAGCAACAACGTCGAAGGCGTAGGAAACGGTACCGTGACGGTTCCTGTGGATGTAGTAATGTTCCTGCCTGAGCCGTCAATTATTCCGTATGCAATCGAAGCAAGCGTATCTGCCGTAAGTCCCGAAGGACAGTACAGCCAAACGCAAGTAATTGACGGCGTCACCTATTACATTTTTGTAATAAACTGCTGCGTAACGGGCATTTTGAAGGTTACAATGGATGTTGAACTTATTGTTCCCAGTTACGGATATGCTGTAATTCCCCCTTGCCAAGACTATACCGAAGAAGTTTGTTCGGGATACTTCGAACTTCCCTTGTATCCCGGCGGACGCGTTGGTACAACTCCCAATAACTAACTTTTATTGTAAAAGACCGCGGTTGAAAAATCGTGGTCTTTTTACTTTGTGTAATATAACGCACTGCCTTTGAATAATTTATTAAATAATTGGCGTTATTTGTGTTTGTTTATAATTAACAGTTTTTTTTTGTATTTATTATTTCTTGATTTTTTCGGTAAAAACAGTTATTATATATATGTAGAAATATGTACATTTTTTGTCAATAAAACAGACGGCAAATAATTTGAATTTTTAAACGCATAATACGGTTATTTTGTGTCTTTGTGTCTGTTGAACAAAATTGTGACAAGCCAATATTTATGTTGAATATTTACTGTCGTTGCAAAACTCGTGTATCAAAACGGAGGAATTATGATTAGGTTAAACAAATATCTTGCCGATTGCGGCGTGGGCAGTCGCAGGGAATGCGACGCGCTGATTGCCGAAGGCGTTGTAAAGGTGAACGGCAAGGTGGCGTCTTTGGGACAAATGGTGGACGGCAATGCGCGCGTGACTGTTCGCGACAAGCGCATAGGTGACAAACAAAAGTTGTATTACATATTACTCAACAAGCCCAAAGGCTGCGTAACTACCGTAAAGGACGACTTGGGACGTAAAACCGTTATGGATTTTGTGTCGGATATAAAGGCCCGCTTGTATCCCGTAGGACGTCTTGATTACGATACCGAAGGGCTGTTGTTGCTTACGAACGACGGCGATTTATCCAACCGTTTGACGCATCCCCGCAATGAAATAAACAAAACGTACGTGTGCAGGATTTCGGGTATGTTAAAGGAAAGCGAGCGGGTAACTTTGGAAAAGGGCGTATTGGTTGACGGAGTGAAAACCGCGCCGTCCAAGGTAAAAATCGTTGAACAGGATCAACATCATACACGCTGTGAAGTTACCATACACGAAGGTCGCAATCACCAAGTTAAAAAAATGTTCGAAGCGGTCGGTAAGGAAGTGGAATTTTTAAAGCGTGTGGCAATAGGCGAATTGCGGCTCGGCGGACTTAAACGGGGCGAATATCGGTTTCTCAACGACTACGAAGTAGATTATCTCAAAAATTTGTAATTATTGCAGATTACTCTGCGGTAGACAACAGTAGGTGAAATTATGAATATTTTATTAACAAACGATGACGGATATCAAAGTAGCGGATTGATGTTGTTGTGTGAAAAATTGTCGTCAATGGGGCATAACGTATACGTGGTTGCGCCTGCGTGTCAGCGTTCGGCGTTTTCCCATTCGGTAAATTTACATAATGAAATGATTATAAGCAAACTTGACAGTTATTGCGGAGCCAAGGCGGCTTACATTTCCGAAGGTTCGCCTGCGGATTGCGTGAAATTTGCAATGTCGGTGCTTAATGTTAAGTTTGACTTGTTGGTTTCGGGACCTAACAACGGCGAAAACGCAGGCAACGGCGTTTTGTATTCCGGGACGGTCGGTGCTGCGGAAGAAGGAGCCATCTTCGGTATAAAAAGTATTGCATTGTCAAGGGTTGGATGGTTCGCGGACGGCGGTTCGTTTTCGACGGCGGTTGAATATCTTGCTGACAACTTGGAACTTTTACACAAATCATGTGCCGAACGGTCGGTTTTAAACATAAACGTACCTTGTTTGCCAATGTCGGAAATTAAGGGTGTAAAAATATGTAAGCTGTGCGGCGAATGTTTGTTTAGCGATAAGTTTATTAAGGTTGACGGCAAGGAAGACGTTTGGAAAATTAAGGGCGAATGGTTGGACGTAGACAAAACGCAAGATCACGACATTACTTGGACGTCACGCGGTTACATTACCGTCACTCCTATAACTTTGGATAGGACGGGATATGCGTTATTTAGCAATTTAAAGGGTTTGGCTAAATGAAAGTAGCAGTAATTGGCGGCGGCCCCGCAGGGATGATGTCTGCTATTGTTGCCGCCGAAAACGGAGCCGAAGTAACTCTGTTTGAAAAAAACGAAAAACTCGGTAAAAAAATGTATATCAGCGGCAAGGGGCGGTGCAATATTACTAACAATTGTTCGCCGCGCGAATTTATGGCAAATGTTGTAAACGGCGAAAAGTTTTTAATGGGAGCCGTAAACAAATTTTCCCCGTGTGACACGCTGGATTTTTGTACCCGTCTAGGACTGGATATTAAGACTGAACGCGGTAATAGGGTTTTTCCGACATCGGATAAGTCCAGCGACGTAATAAAAGCCTTTACGCGTGAAGTTCAACGTCTAGGTGTAAAAATATGTCTTAATTATAACATAATTGACGTAACTTTTGCTGAAAATGGCGTTTTGTTAACTACTATTACAGACATAATGACGTTTGATAGGGTAATTATTGCAACAGGCGGGCTCAGTTACAGCGCAACAGGATGTACGGGCGACGGTTATAAATTTGCTCAAAAGTGCGGACACAATATTGTAAAACAACGTCCTGCGCTATGTCGCATTATTTGTAACGGCGTAGAAAAATTGGAAGGGCTGTCGTTAAAAAACGTGCGTGTGGGTATAGTCGATGAAAAGGGAAACGGCATTGCTGACGAATTTGGTGAAATGTTATTTACGCGTGACGGCGTATCCGGGCCTGCGGTTCTTACGTTGTCCTCCCAAGTAAATAACTTGTGTTTAAGCAAGTGTTTTGTTACGGTGGATTTAAAGCCTGCGCTTGAATATGATAAATTGGATGCCCGCATTCTTCGTGATTTTGCCGACAGGATGAATAAGGATTTTATTAATGCTCTTGACGGTTTGTTGCCTGAACGACTGGTTTGCGAAGTCGCCCGTCAAAGCGGTATTCCGTTTAATAAAAAGGTTAACCAAATTACTGCTGAACAACGACATAAACTTGTTTTTGTCCTGAAAAATTTGCGTTTTCCTTTTGTCCGTTTGGACGATATCGAGTACGCAATCGTCACTGCCGGCGGCGTTGACGTTAAGGAAATTAATCCGTCCACAATGGAAAGTCGCAAGCAAAAAAACTTGTATTTTGCAGGCGAAGTTATGGATGTCGATGCCTACACAGGCGGATTTAATATACAAATTGCGCTGTCTACCGGTTATGTGGCGGGTAAAAGCGCTGCTAACGGGTGAGGTGAACTGTATGGGTGTAATTCGCGGTGCAATATGTGCAGAAAATACTCAGCAAGATATTTCTGCAAAATCGGTAGAATTGATTGAAACGATTTTTCGTGTTAACAATTTGTCGCCTTGCGATATCGAAGCGGTTATTTTTAGCGCAACGGCGGATCTGGACGCTTGTTATCCTGCAAAAGCAGTGCGTAATCGTTTTAATATGCCAAATGTCGCATTTATGTGTCTTGCGGAAATGAGTGTTAAGTCTAGTTTGGATCATTGTTTACGCGTTAGTGTTTTTTGTGCAAAAATTCAACAAAATGATTGTAGACATTGTTATATCGGCAAGGCGAAGTGTTTAAGACAAGATTTGTGATTATATCGTTTATGCAATTTATTTGACTATTTTATTCGGTTTTGGTAAAATTGGTTTAATAGCAAAAATATTGATACGTAATTTCGGTATTGAGCTTACGGAGGTTTATGGGTAAATTTGTAAGATGCGTAGCCCATGTGGCTAGGGCGGCATTACGTCCGTTCTTTCCCGTCAAAGTATACGGCGAACGCAATATTCCTAATAAAAAATGTTTGGTTGTAGGTAATCATTTGTCCGGATGGGATCCTATTATTTTTACTATGTGGACCAAACATATTTTATCGTTCGTGTATAAAGCAGAATTTCGTAAAATCCCGTTTTTGAAATGGGTTTTTGACGAATTGGACTGCGTTCCCGTGCGTCGCGGCGATATAGATATGAACGCTACTAAAACAATTATGCGTCTTTTGCATGACGATAAAGCAGTATTTTTGTTCCCCGAAGGTACGCGTAATCCTTCTCGCGACACCTTGCAGGAATTTCGTACGGGTGCGGCGTTGTTTGCTATAAAAACACGTTCGCCTATAAGGCCGTTTTATATATGGGACAAAACAAAAGCGTTACATAAAAACTACATATTAGTAGGCGAAGAATTTACGTTGGAGGAATTTTACGACAAACCTGTCAATCACGAAACGCTTGCTGCTGCAACTGCTATAATTAAGCAAAAAGTGGAAGAATTGCGCATTAAACTCAATGCTTATTTGGAAAGCAGGGGCAAAAAACGCCGTAAACTGACGCGCAAGGAAACGGAAAAATTAAAAAAGTACAATAGCCGACAGCATACTTTCGAAAAGAAAATTGCCGACCAAGGTGTATATGGCGACGAAGGAGACTCTAATCGGTGAAAATTTTTTTACCTAAGGAAATCGGGTTTTGCAACGGTGTTTCGTCGGCTATTGATAAGGCGCTGTCATTAAACGGGCAAGCGTATTGTCTTGGGCAAATTGTTCACAACCGCGATGTTACCGCGCAACTAACCGAGCGCGGTATAATTTTTGTGGAAAATATCGATGATGTATCGGACGGCGCAACATTGCTCATACGCGCTCATGGGGTAGGCAAGTATATTTACGATATTGCCGCACAACGCAATATAAAAATAGTAGACGCAACCTGTCCGTCGGTAAAAGCAATTCAAAAAAAAGCTTACGATTATCACAAAAACGGATACAAAATAGTGCTGATAGGGGACGCAAAGCATCCCGAAATTATCGGCATAAACGGCTGGTGCGATAATTCTGCCGTTATTTTTGACGGTAAGGGTAAATTGACGTTGGACGACTGCGAAAAAGCGCTAGTTATGTTTCAAACAACATTCGATTCGCGTTTTTTTGAAAAAAGTTTGCAAAACATTGTCACTTATGGGCTCAAAACGCTTGAAGTATTTAATACAATATGTTATAATACATTGCAAAGGCAGAATTATGCCCAAATGCTATCTTCAAGATGCGACTTGGCAATAGTGGTGGGTGACAGTAACAGTTCTAATACCACAAGGCTATACGAAATTGCTTCGCAAAATTGTAGAGCAATCTTAACTGACGGTTCGGCGTGTGATTTTGACCTGAATAATTGTAAAAATGTCTGCATATTGGCAGGCGCATCAACTCCAAACGAGTTGTGCAAGGGGGTTTTAAGTAACATTATGGAAAATGCAAAAGATACTGTTTCGGTTGAAACTGTTGAAAGCGAAGTAACAAGTGCCGAACAAAAGACAATGAACAAAGACGAAGCTATGCTTGCTAAGGCAGTGTCCGATATGAAGGAACACAAGTATAAACTTGGTCAAAAAGTTAAATGTCGCGTAGTTTTGGTTAGCGATGACGGCGTATATGTAAGTATACCCAGCTCTAAAAAGGAAGCCTTTATTCCTAATTCGGAGTTGTGCGCCGAAGGCGATTGTCAGGAAGTTAAAAAGACGCTTGAAACAGACTCAGTATTGGAATGTGCTGTTATTTCGGTAGAAAAGGGAATTACTTTATCTAAAAAGGTAATTGACGAAAGATATAAAGACGACGCTCTTGTTGCGGGTATTAAGGAAGGCAACGAATTCAGCTGCTTAATGACGCGTGTAGGCAAGGAGTGCATAACCGGTAAACTTGGCAGTTACACAGTAATTGTCCACGCATCACAAATTAAAATAGGTTATGTTAAAAATCTTGACGCTTATATCGGCAAAACGTTGCGTTTGGTCGTAAGCGGTGCAGATAAGGTTGATGACAACAAACACGTAATATTTGCAAGCCAAAAGACAATTTTACTTGCTGAAAAGAAAGCTCGCGAAGACGAATTTTGGGATAATATCGAAGTCGGCGAAATCGTTGAAGGCAAAGTGTTGCGCTTTGCGTCTTTCGGTGCTTTCGTAAGCGTACGCGGTTTCGATTGCTTGGCTCACACTTCCGATTTGTCGTGGGAACACGTTAAAGGTCCTTCCGACGTATTGGAAATCGGTCAAACTTACGAATTTGTTGTTCTTGCTCTTGATCGCGAAAAGAACAGGGTATCCTTGGGATATAAACAACTTCAACCCGAGCCTTGGAAGGTTGCGGAAGAAAAATTCCCCATCGGTGCCGTTGTTACAGGTAAAGTTGCCCGCATTTTGCCTTTTGGAGCATTTGTGGAATTGGATTCGCACATTGACGGTTTGTTGCACGTATCTAACGTGTCTTGGGAATGGCTTGAAGATATCAACAAGGCGTTAAAAATCGGCGACGAAATCGAAGTTCAAATTATGGAATTCGATGCCGAAAACAAGCGTATTACATTGTCCCGCAAGGCATTGCTTCCCCGTCCCGAAGGCGTAGAAAGCAACACTTCCGAGGAATAATTCAATAAAGTTGACTACCGTTTACTACGAAACTAGACGACTCCGACTTTTTTCGCAGTCTACGGCAAATAAATATAAGGAGAAATAATATTATGGAAATGACAAAGCAAGAAATTATTGCTAAGTTCGGCAGAAAGGAAGGCGACACGGGTTCGCCCGAAGTTCAAATTGCGTTGCTGACTGCGCGTATTAACCATTTGACGGAGCATCTTAGAACTCATCAAAAGGATCACCATTCCAGACGTGGTCTTTTGCAAATGGTTGGTCGCAGAAAGGGTTTGCTTGACTATCTTAAACAAACCGATATTGAAAAATATCGTAAGATAATTGCCGATTTAGGACTTAGAAAATAATCGCGGAATGAAGGGTATTAGACGGAAAAAATTTCGCCTAATATCCTTTTCTATTTTGGTATAATTTAAAAGTCGCATGAGTGGCTTTTGTGGTAAATATAGGTAAGGAGATAGTGAAAAGAATGAAAAAATTTAAAAAGACACAAGGTAAAATCGGAAATAGAGATTACTACATTTTCGAAACGGAAATAGGCGGACGTACTGTATCTGTCGAAGTCGGCAAATATGCCGAACAATCTAACGGATCGTGTATGGTTACTTGCGGCGAAACCGTTGTTATGACTAACGTCACTTTGGCGGACAAGCCTCGCGACGGAATCGATTTCTTCCCTTTGGGAGTTGATTTTGAAGAAAAAATGTATTCTGTCGGTAAAATTCCCGGCGGATTTAAAAAGAGAGAAGGACGTGCCAGCGACAAAGCAATTTTGACTTCGCGTTTAATCGACCGTCCTATAAGACCTTTGTTCCCCAAAGGATTTTTAAACGACGTGTCCGTAATTGCTACGGCTATGTCGGTTGAACCTGATATTCAGCCCGAAGTATACGCTATGATGGGCAGTTCGATTGCGTTGTCGATATCGGATATACCTTTTGCCGGACCTACGGGAAGTGTAGTTGTAGGGTATATAGACGGGCAATATGTAATCAATCCTACGCAATCTCAAAAAGAACACAGCAAATTGCACCTTAACTTGGCGGGAACCAAGGACGCTATTATGATGGTGGAAGCGGGCGCTAACGAAATATCCGAAAAGGAAATGTTAGATGCAATTTTGTTCGGTCACGAAGCCATTAAAGAACAATGTGAATTTATCGAATATATTTGCAAGGAAATCGGTAAGCCTAAAAAAGATATTGAATTGCATTTGCCGTCCGAATCTAGCGAAGCGGTTATTCGCCCTTATGCCGACAAGCTGTTGGACAAGGCGCTTAAAACTTTTGACAGATATGAACGTCAAGCAAATCAGGACGCTGTCGAAAAACAAGTTGTTGAACATTTCGAACAAACCAATTCCGAAGTTGTTGCTGATATCGGCGACGTATTGTATAAGATGACTAAGGAAAAGGTACGTGCCCGTATTTTGAACGAAGGCATACGTCCCGACGGAAGAAAATTAACCGAAATACGTCCTATTTGGTGTGAAGCAGGGGTTTTGCCTAGGGTTCACGGTAGCGGTGTGTTTACCCGCGGAATGACGCAAGTTATTACTACGGCAACGCTTGGCACAATCAGCGAAGTACAAAAATTAGAAAATTTAGACGACAACGATACCTTCAAGCGTTATATGCATCATTACAATATGCCGGGATATTCGACAGGCGAAGCAAAGCCTTTGCGTAGTCCGGGACGCCGCGAAATCGGTCATGGTGCATTGGCAGAAAGAGCGCTTGATCCTGTAATTCCAAGCGAAGCGGAATTCCCCTATGCTATCCGTACCGTATCGGAAGTTGTCAGCAGCAATGGTAGTACGTCGCAAGCGAGCATATGCGGTTCGACGCTTGCCTTGATGGATGCAGGTGTTCCCATTAAGGCTCCTGTTGCCGGTATCGCTATGGGACTTATGAAGTCGGAAGACGGTTCGAAAGTCGCTATTTTGTCCGATATTCAAGGTCTTGAAGACTTTTTAGGCGATATGGACTTTAAGGTTGCCGGTACAAGCAAAGGTATCACTGCAATTCAAATGGATATCAAAATTAAAGGTATCGACGAACAGATTTTGCGCACAGCTTTGGAACAGGCGCGTCAAGGTAGATTGTTTATACTTGAACAAATGCTCAAAGTTTTGCCTGCTCCCCGCAAAGAGTTGTCGAAGTATGCTCCCAAGATTATTTCGTTTAGTATCGATCCCGACAAGATACGTGAAGTTATCGGCAGCGGCGGCAAAGTTATCAATAAAATTATTGACGAAACCGGTGTTAAAATTGACATCACCGATGACGGTACTGTATTTATTGCAACGGCAGATCAAGAAATGTCCGACAAAGCTAAGCGTATGGTACTTGCTATTGCTAAGGACCCCGAAGTCGGTGAAGAATTTACCGGTAAAGTAGTGCGTATACTTGACTTTGGTGCTTTTGTTGAACTTGCTCCGGGGAAAGACGGAATGATTCACATTTCGAAACTTGCTAAGGAACGTGTTGAAAAAGTTACTGACGTTGTCAATATCGACGATACTGTAACTGTTAAAGTAATCAAAATTGATGAAAAGGGACGTATTGACCTTAAATTAATTAAAAAATTATAATAGTCGCATTGAATTTGACAAGCAATAATAGTAAAATTGTTTACCCTGCTTACAGTTGTGTAGGCGGGGTATATTTTTGAAGAATAGTTTTATTTGCTATATCTTTGTATATGGCTTGACTTTTTGTTGAAAACACTGCGTCTGGTATATCTTGCCTAATTATATTGATAATTATAAAAAAGTAGTACAATTTGCTGGATATATATAATATATTATGATAGGTGAATTGTATGGAAAAAAAGTTTTTTACTCATGTTGTAGCAAATATCATACTTTTGGCGTTGATAGTTGTGGTTGCATCGGTAGGGTTTGTCGGCGCAACTACTAATGTGTTTAAAAGCAATGACGCTAATCCTATATACCGCGGAATAGGCGAAAAGCAAGTGTCGCTTATGATAAACGTATATTGGGGAACGGAATATATTGACGGTATGTTGGCAATATTTGAAAAGTACGGCATCAAAACAACTTTTTTTGTGGGCGGAACTTGGGTGGCTCAATATCCCGATATGCTGCTGAAATTAGTGGAAAAAGGACACGAAATAGGCAATCACGGGTATTGCCACAAGGACCATTCTAAGCTCGATTATGACGCTAATTATAAGGAAATTAACACGTGCGCAAAACTTGTATTCGAATACGCGGGAGTTAATATGACGTTGTTTGCGCCTCCGAGCGGATATTATTGCAATCAAACGTTAAATGCCGCGCGCGAATGCGGAAACAAAGTTATAATGTGGTCCCGCGATACCATAGATTGGCGTGACAAAGATGCGGAAATAGTGTATAATAGAGCTACAAAGGATACCGACAGCGGCGAACTGATACTTATGCATCCTACTAAGCATACGTTGGCGGCTCTCGAAAGGATAATATTAACTTACAAGGAACGCGGTTTTTCTATCGTGCCTGTAAGTACTAATATAGGTGAAATATGGACTTCTACAAACAATATCCAAGCGGATTAAGACTTGTTGCTAAGCGTTTGGAGCATTTATATACGGTTACAGTCGGCGTTTTTGTCGATGTGGGCAGCGTAAAGGAAGATGCAAGCAATAACGGTTATTCGCACTTTATAGAGCATTTGCTTTTTAAGGGAACAAGTAAACGTACATCATTGCAAATATCCGAAGCTATCGACGACATCGGAGCAAGTATAAATGCTTATACTTCTAAGGACAATACCTGCTTTTATACTAAAAGCGTATCTACCGATTTGGAATTGTGCTTGGACGTTTTGTCCGATATGTATTTTAATGCGGCATTTCCCCAGGAGGAATTGGACCGCGAGCGCGGTGTAGTGCTTGAAGAAATCAATATGTGCGACGATACACCCGACGATGTCTGCTCGGATTTGGTATCCAAAGCGCTCTTTTGGGAACAGTCCTTGGGGCAAACTATACTAGGCAATCCGCAAAATATAAAATACTGTGACAGACATAGTATCAAAAAATTTAAAGAAAAGTACTATATTCCTACTTCAACGGTTATTTCTGTATGCGGTAAATTCGATTTTGATTTGTTGGACAAGTTAATTGAGCAGTATTTTGAAAATAATTGCGGTAAAGAACAATTGACGGTTGAAGCGGAGCCTGATGTGAAATATGCTTCGAAAACCCTTAGTTCGGTTAAATCCATCAATCAATCGCATGTACAATTTGCTTGGGGCGGTTTCCCGTTTAATAGTCCGCAAAGCGCTGCTAATTCAATGTTAGCGTCTATTTTAGGCGGTGGAATGACAAGTCGTCTACATCAGTCTGTGCGCGAAAAAAACGGTTTGGCATACACTGTTTATGCATACCCGTCGGCTTATTTAAAAGCAGGTTCGTTTGAAATTTATGTGGGAATGAGCCCTGAAAACGGTGTAAAAACTTGTTCGCTTATTAAGCAAGAAATCGATAAAATAATTAATGACGGCGTTACTGAAACCGAGTTGATGCGCGCTAAAATTCAAGCGGTAAATTCTCTTTATATGGCGGCGGAAAATCCAATGACTTTAATGCGTTTGTACGGTAGGTCGTTGTTGAAGTACGGTGACAAATTCAGCATAGAAAAGGATGTCGAACGGTATGAACGCGTGACATTGAGCGAAATTAACAGTATTGCGCGTGACGTGTTATCAAAGCCTAATGCCGCTTCGTACGTCGGTCCTGACGAATATATGTCGCAGTTGCTGCCAATGCTGGCTTTTTAACTGTTTTGTTGCAATTATTTACGCTTGCAAAGTTTAAATATGTATTTGACGTCGCAAAATGCGGCGTCAATTTTTGTCGAGACCTTTGCAACATTTTAATTATTTTATATTTCCTTTTTGTTGATTATTTTTATACTGTATTGTATAATAATATGTAGACTTTATCAGCCAAATCGTAATATTCTAAGTATTTCGGTTTTATGTTGGGGGTGAATGCTTTGAGATCGGGAAAATTAAGTGTCGGTAAAAAAGTTGCTTGTATTATCGGTATTGCGCTTGCATCCGTGCTTATAATCATAGCTTTTAGCGGAAGATTTTGCGATATCGAAAGTGCAGCGGGTTTTTTGCATTTCGCTAATTTCTTTGTGGGTGCTTTCGGTATGTCTTTTTACGGTATGATGGCGGCTGTCATCATCGCTTGCGCATGTACGCTTGCCGGCAAAACAATTAAAATGCCGTTTAAGTACATTATACATTTTGTGTTGATGTTTGTGGCTATTATATTGCTTGTTCATATGCTTACAACCACATATCTGCCTATGGATTTTAAACCGCATATGTCGTATATTTACCATTATTATGACAACGACTTGGGTATTCCCAGTTTTGGCGGTGTTGTTTTCGGCTTTATTGCCTGGTGTTTGAAATATCCTTTGACGGTTTGGGGAGCAAGCATTGTTCTTGTTGCATTGCTTTTATGGACAATTTATATGGTCGGCGACTTTTTCTACAAATACAGCACCGGTAATTTACAGCTTACGTCTAAACCGACAAAAGCGGACATTGAGCCGACCGAAGCGACTGCCGACGCGGTAGACAAGACGGTCTATCCCGATAACATTGCGCGCGGTAAATCCGCTTACGAAATTTTATTTGTGGATCCTATTGAGGAGTCTGCCAAACCCGAAGTTGTTTCGTCTAACGATACATCCACGGGACAATATAATTATGCCGACAGATCCGAAGTTAAAAAAACGCATACGCAGGAAGAAGCTAAAAAGATATTGTTTGACGACGAACAGCCTTCGCAAAAGGATCGCGGAAGTACTTTCTTCGGTAAGGAAGAAGATTCGAACAAGGAAAACGATTATATAGTAAAGGGCTATTATCAAAAAACTCAAAAACCCGAAGAAAAATCCGCAGACGTATCCGACTGGAAAATTTCTTACGTTCCTACTGACGAACAAAAAGTAGTAGAGCAACAAGTCAAGGAAGAACCCAAAGTTGTGGTTACCCAGCAGCCGCCGGTTACGCCTGTCGTTCAAGTTGATGTTGACGATTTCGACGACGATGTAGATATTACGGAAGTTTTAGTTGAGCAGGAACAAAAAACCGAACCTGTGATAACACAGCAACAAGCAGTTGAGCAGCCAATCGTTAATAGGGTAGTTTTTGAAGAACCTAAAACCGTTGAGCCTGTAAAAGTTGTCGATGCTCCCGTCGAAGACAAAAAGGATCCTGACGAATTTGTTGTTATCGAGGAGGAAGAAGCTGTCGACGGCGGCACTCAGTTAAAATACAATTATGTTAAAAACAGCGAATTGGAAGACGCTAAAAATAAAGTCCACCAATATATGGAATATAATATTCCTCCGCTTGACTTGTTAAACGAAGTTACTTTTGTCGAAGATCACGATGACGGCGAAAGACAGCGTTTAGCGCAGGCTATTGTCAACAAACTTGCTGTTTTTAATATCAAAATTGAACTTGCAGACATTATTGTCGGTCCGTCGGTTACGCGTTATATGTTTACTGTACTTTCGCAAAAAACTCGTATGAGCGACTTTAAGCAATACTCTGACGATATTAAAGCGTGCGTAGAAGCGCAGGATGACATTTTAATCGATGCGCCCGTAAAAGGTACCAATATGGTGGGTATCGAAGTCGCAAATAAAGTTAAGCGTCCAGTGGTGCTCAGAGCATTGTTGGACACCCCCGAATTTAGGGAGGCAAAAGGTAACTTAGTATTCGCTATCGGACAGGAAATTACCGGTAAAGTAGTGCTTGCCGATTTAGCGGAAATGCCGCACTTATTAGTTGCAGGTACTACCGGTTCGGGTAAAAGCGTTTGCTTAAACTGTTTAATAGTAAGTTTACTGTATAAATACGGTCCCGAATATGTACGTTTTGTAATGGTCGACCCTAAGTTTGTTGAATTGTCCCGTTATAACGGTATACCGCAAATGCTGACGACCGAAACCATAACCACAATGCAGGATGCGCTTGCCAGTATGGACTATTTGATTGCCGAGATGGAATCCCGCTATCAATTATTCCGTCAAGTCGGCGTTGACAAAATTACCGAATACAACAAACATATTAACCCCAAGCTTGCTCAAAAAATGCCTTACTTGGTGTTTGTCGTAGACGAATTGGCGGACCTTATGGCAACCAATAAATCGGCGTTTGAAGCTAAGTTGATTAGGCTTGCGCAAAAGGGCAGAGCTTGCGGAATACACATCGTTTTAGCCACTCAACGTCCCGACGTTAAAGTTATTACAGGTACAATTAAGGGCAACCTGCCTTGTCGTATGGCTTTAAAAGTGTCATCGGTTTACGACAGTCAAACAATTATAGGTTGCGGCGGAGCGGAAAAGTTGCTTGGTCGCGGTGATATGTTGTTTATGAATTCGACCGGTTCGTCAGAATTAACCCGTGTTCAAGGCGCATATATTTCGAATGACGAAATCCGTTCAATCGTTAAATACTCTAAGGAAGTCAATGAAGTTTATTACGATACTTCCGTTACCGACGAAATTTTCGTGTCGCGTAAAAAGGAAGCGGAAAGTCACGATGACGAAGCCGACCATAATGGCGAAGGCGGCAAGGACGAATTGTATCCGTATTATAAAAAAGCATTACGTTATTGGTTGGAACGCAACAACGGTAAGGCGTCGATTTCATCCATTCAGCGCGGGATCAATGTCGGATTTAACCGTGCGGGCCGCATAATGGAAAATTTGCAGCGTATGGGGTATGTGGAGGAGCTGTCATCCAGCGAAACAAGTAACCGGGCTCTTAAAGTTTTGGTGACTTTGGAAGAATTGGATACGTTATTCCCCGATGTCGCCGACGACTGATAAATTTGAATTTACCTAGGATAAATTATTTAGTATGAGTACAAAAATCGGAATTGTATCTTTGGGTTGCGATAAAAACCGAGTAGATACCGAAGTTATGTTGGCAAATCTTGTCAAGGGCGGTTACGAAATAGTATCCGATCCGCAACTTGCCGATGTTATAATTGTCAATACGTGTGCCTTTTTGGAATCTGCCCGCAAGGAAGCAATCCAAAGCGCATTGGAAATGGCAAGTTACAAAAAGTTAGGCAAATGTCAAAAAGTAATCATAACAGGCTGCCTTGGTCAAAAATTCGGTGCGGAAGTTTTTGACGAGTTGCACGAAGTGGACGCAGTCGTAGGAACGGAAAACTATGACGATATTTGCGATATTGTGTCAAGTGCATTGCAAGGTGAACGCAAACTGTATCAAAGCTGTGCCGAAAAAATTACTTTTGGTTCGCGTATTCTTACTACTGCGCCGCACATTGCTTATCTCAAAATTGCCGACGGTTGTGACAATTTTTGTACCTACTGTCTCATTCCTTATATACGCGGGCGGTTTAGGTCTGTTGAACTGGAAAGATTAATCGAGCAAGCAGCCGAACTGGCGTCAAAGGGCGTCAAGGAACTGATTTTGGTTGCTCAGGACGTAACTCGGTACGGTAAAGATTTGTATGGCGATTTTAAAATAGCCGAACTCGTGCATAAACTTTCTTTGATCGAAGGCATTGAGTGGATTCGTTTGCTGTACTGTTATCCTGAACTTATGGATGACAAATTGATCGATGAAATAGTGGCTAACGATAAAGTGGTAAAATACGTCGATATTCCGCTTCAACACGTCAACGACGAAATTTTACGCAAAATGAACCGTAGGTCAAACGGTAAGTCTATACGCGAACTGTTTGACAAGTTGTCTGACAAAGGTATTCAAGCACGCTCAACGTTTATTTGCGGTTTTCCGTACGAAACTAAACAAACTGTAAAGGAAATCGAAGACTTTTTGGTTCAATATAAGCTGCGTAATGTCGGTTTTTTTGCATATTCGCGTGAAGACGGAACGGCTGCCGCCAAATTTGATTGCCAAGTGCCGTCCCGAACAAAAGAGAATTATGTAAAGAGATTATACAAAGTGCAATACAAAATTGCCGATAAGTTAAATAACAATGATATCGGTAAAGTGTATAAATGCATAATCGACGAATTGCCCGAATTTAGCGACGGGAAGTATTTTTATGTAGGCAGAACGTATTTTATGACTCCTGAAATTGACGGACAGGTATTTATTGTTTCCCAAAAGGAACTTGCAGTCGGCGGATTTTACGATGTCAAAATAACAGGCGCTGTCGAGTACGATTTATTAGGCGAGGTGGTAGAATGAACATACCTAACAGTTTGTCGCTTGCGCGTATTTGTATGATTCCGCTTTTTGTTGCGGCGTATTTTTTGCCGTACAATTGGGGCGTCATTGTTGCGATAGCAATCTTTTTAATTTGTTGCTTTACTGACTTCTTGGACGGATTTATTGCGCGTAAATATAATATGGTAACTGATTTGGGTAAGTTGTTGGATCCGATTGCTGACAAAATACTTGTTTGTGCTGCGCTGTTTTGCGTTGTGGCTACTAATCCGTTACAGTTTTATTACGGTACGACGGCTTCAATGTCAACGGATTTTGCAAGTGTCTTCGGTCGTATACTTTTAACAGTAGGCTCGATACTGATATTAGCAAGAGAGTTGCTTATCAGCGCAGTTCGAATGATAGCTGCAAGCAAAGGCGTAGTTGTGCAGGCAAATATTTTCGGCAAAATTAAAACCGTAATGCAGGACGTTAGTTTGCCTTTATTAATTTTTATGAACTATGCTTCTGTTTACGTAAATGCTGGTTATCGTTCGCCCGTTTTGTATACCGATGTAATATGGTTTATTGCGGTGGTCGTATTCGGTTTGACGGTAGTAATGACTATATTGTCCGGTGCAATATATCTTGTTCAAAACAAGGATGTTTTTAAGCAATAAGCGGCGCTGCAAATTGACGGTTTTGTAAATAAGGTTTGGAGTTCTTTACCTTTTTTTGCAAAATTATTTGCTATCGCGCGACTTGAAAGTTTCAAAATTAAGCAATACGTAAAATTTGTAATCGATTAGGAAAAAATAATGATTAAAATACTTGCAAAAAACTATTCGCAAGCTGTAAGTTATCTATGCGATAAATTTGATTTGGAAATTGTTAAGTACGATTTAACGATTTCGTCGTCTAAATCTACAATAAGTAAAACTATCGTAGATGCCGTATCGGGAAACGCAAAGGCTCTTATAATAGTGGGCAATGTCGGCGACGTATGCGCTGACTTTTCCGAAGCGCTGTCGCTTGCAATGTTTTACGATAAGTTTGCCGAAAATAATATTTTAAAATATTGCACTTACGCCAAAGTTGAAGTTCCGCCGCAATATGTATTGGACAAGTTGTGTTTAATACCCGAAACATTCAATCACTTTGCGCCTGTATACGGTTTTCAGTGTGCGTGCTACGGCGAGTATAACAAAAAACAGATATTTTTTGTGCCGGACGATGTGCGTGAGTGTTCGGTGGTGTATGACAATTACATTTCTAAAAATCTGTTTAAAGGACAGGAAAACAGTTCAAAATTCATTTTTAAAATTTTCGGTCTTTCGCAGCGTGATGTAGAAATGCGCTTGGAAAAACTCAACCGAAACGTTTCGAGACGGTTTGAAACAACAAATTTGGACACTAAACTTGTATTGACCTTTGCGCCCAAAGCATCAAAAGGATTGATAAACGATACTGTTGCGGTAGTTAAAGACTTGTTTGGCGACAATATTTACGCTAACAGCGATGTTTCTCTTTCTAAAACGGTAGTGGATGTTTTAAAAAGCGTAGGACAGACTGTATCTACTGCCGAGTCTATGACAGGGGGGATGATAGCATCGTCATTGGTTGATGTTTCGGGGGCAAGTTCGGTTTTGTATGAAGGCGTCGTTACTTACTCAATTTCGTCTAAATGCAAACGCTTGGGAATTAATCCGCATTTTGTAGACGAGTACGGCGTTATTTCTCAGCAAGTGGCGCAGGCTATGGCTGTCGGACTGCGTAAAAACGGCAGCGGCGTAGCAGTGTCGGTGACAGGTAATGCGGGACCGACGTCGGAAGACGGACAACCCGTAGGTTTGTGTTATATAGGCATTGCTACCGAACGTAACGTCGCCGTTTACCGTAATGTGTTTTTAGGTGACCGAAACTCTGTAAGGGCGCAGGCGACAAATATGGCACTTTATTTAGTGTTAAAAACATTGACAAAATGATTTATTTGTTGTATAGATAAAACAAGGAGAGTAAATACATATGACTGACGATAAAAAACGTGCATTAGAACAAACTATTTTACAAATTGAAAAAGAATTCGGTAAAGGCTCTATAATGAAGTTAGGCAGCTATGCTGCATCCCGCAATATCGAAGTTATTCCTACGGGTTGTTTGCCTTTGGATATGGCTTTGGGAATAGGCGGTTTGCCTAAGGGACGCATTATTGAAATTTACGGACCGGAAGCTTCGGGTAAAACAACGGTTACTTTGCACGTAATAGCGCAAGTACAAAAAATGGGCGGAACGGCAGCGTTTATCGATGCCGAACAAGCATTGGATCCTGTTTATGCTAAAAATTTGGGTATAAATTTGGACGAATTGTATATTTCGCAGCCGGACAGCGGCGAACAGGCATTGGATATTTTGGACTATTTGGTGCGCAGCAGTGCTGTTGACCTTGTGGTTGTCGACTCTGTTGCGGCGCTTACTCCGCGTGCCGAACTTGAAGGCGATATGGGGGACAGTCATATGGGCGTGCAAGCGCGTCTTATGTCGCAGTGCTTGCGTAAAATTATTGCAACCGGCAATAAGTCGAATACCTGTGTAATTTTTATAAATCAATTGCGCGACAAAATCGGCGTTATGTTCGGCAATCCCGAAACGACAACGGGCGGTAAAGCGCTCAAATTCTATTCCAGCGTCCGTTTAGACGTACGTAAAGTCGATCAGGTCAAGGACGGCTCGGAAATTATCGGTAGCAAAACTCGTGTTAAGGTTGTTAAAAATAAGGTTGCGCCGCCGTTTAAGCAAGCGGAATTTGAAATTATTTTCGGTAAGGGTATTTGCAATTCAGGCTGTGTATTGGATATGGCTGTTACTAACGGCTATATT
>CARAIG010000055.1 GCA_948938605.1 uncultured Eubacteriales bacterium | reverse complement strand
GGTTGCAGTAAACTTACAAGCATAGCCATCCCCGACAGCGTAACGAGTATAAGCAGCTATGCGTTCTACGGTTGCAGTAGTCTTACGAGCATAACCATACCAGACAACGTAACGAGTATCGGTTATTCTGCGTTCTCCGGTTGCAGTAGTCTTACAAGCGTAATTATACCCGACAACGTAACGAGTATCGGTTATTCTGCGTTCTCCGGTTGCAGTAGTCTTACAAGCGTAATTATACCCGACAGCGTAACGAGTATAAGCAGCTATGCGTTCGACGATTGCAGGAGCCTTACGAGCATAACCATACCTGACAGCGTAACGAGTATAGGCAGAAATGCGTTCGACGATTGCAGTAGTCTTACGAGCATAACCATACCGAATAGCGTTACAAGTATCGGCTCCGAGGCGTTCAAATATTGCAGTAGTCTTACGAGCATAATCATACCTGACAGCGTAACGAGTATAGGCAGAAATGCGTTCGACGATTGCAGGAGCCTTACAAGCATAACATTTAACGGTACAAAAGAAGAATGGAAAGCCATTGAAAAAGGCGGCTATTGGAATGACAGAACAGGCAACTATACCGTACATTGCACGGACGGCGATATAGCCAAAAGCGAAGACAAATAAGCCGCCGAACGTAAAAGCACCACAACTTAATAATTTAACGGCGTTCACGCAAGCCAGCGTGAACGCTTTTTTTATGACTTGCAAAAAAAGTCGCAATATGTATTGCCGCAGTCCTACTCTGTCGGATTTGAACGAAACAAATTCAAATCTGAAAGGAGCATTGGACTATGGCATTTATTTTGTACCGTTTTTCGGACGGACATTATGAAGAAATCGAAGTTACGGAAGAATTTGCGGCTGAGTATGCGGGAATGGAACACCGAGAATATCTTGTCAACCGTAAAGAAACGCGACGGCATCAGTCGTTAGACAAATCAATGGAACACGGGTTTGACGTCGCCGATCCGAAAGTAAATATCTTTGAACAGGTCGAACGACGTCTCCGGACGGAACAGTTACATAAAGCAATCGCCGCCCTATCGCCCGAACAGCAGATACTGTTACGACAAGTATATTTTGAGTGCATACCGCAAAAGGAAATTGCCGAGCGTGAAGGCGTATCTACCGTCGCTATACATAATCGTTTGGAAAGAATTTTAGCGCGTTTGAAAAAAAGTTTGGAATCAGACCGTTAATTTTGCTTTTTCTCGTGGCTTCTATGTGAAGGGCTGCGGCTCTATCTCATTATAAAGGAGTTACGAAAATGGTAACAATGCAACAGGTACGGGACGACTTAAAAGAAATCCGGTACTACTACTCGAAGCGGAAAGACTTTGAAGCGGCGTCAAAATGCGTCGTGGAAAGCGCGGTAACGTATAAGGTCAACCGTTACAATTTGGCAATCAAGACTGCGCCGGCAAGACTGTACGACTTGTATATCTCGCTGTACACGCAAAACAATTCGCAATGCGCACTCGCGGAAGATTGGGGTTTTTGCAACGATTATATCAAACAACTCAACAAACAGCTTTGCGAATATCTGCTGAAATTCTTTAACGGGGGCAATCGAAATGATAAATAACGACAGGGATTTTTTATACGACGCTAACAACGTATATCGCACACGGGATTATATCGTCAAGCAAGTAATCGGCGTAAGACTGAGCGACGAATTCAACAACGTTGTATTCAGTTTCGACACCTATTATCGCCGCACGAAAAAGCGCGACAAGATTTACGAAAAGGCTTTTGCCGCCCGTAAGAATATCGACGGCAGACGCCTACCCACCACCATGTACGCAAGAACGTATATCGAATAAACATAACGAAAGTTCCGAGAAATCGGGGCTTTCTTTTTTGCCGTTTTTCTACGCCGTTTGTCATTTGAAAGTCGTAAAAAAGTAATGAGTTTCTAACACGTTTGTAACTTTTCGCCTACTCGTAAAATAAATCCGTTTGCCCTATAATGCAACTGTACTCGGACGAAGCAAGAAAACAAAACCGATTGTGCGGTTATTGCAAAGTAAAGGCGGCCGCCTACCGCAAATCGCACGAAACGTGATGTTTCAATATTAGCGACGCCGCGTAAAAAATTACAACTTAATATCGGACGGAACGGAAAGCGTCGGATGACGAACGCAACAGCGATTTCCGCCCGAACAATCAAATCTCAGTAAGGAGAATCAGTCAATGGCAAAAACCAAATACGACAATACGAAATGGTCTGTGCCGAGCAAACGCGCCAAAGGCTATGCGGAAGAACGCAAAGTCAAAGTCCATAAATGGGGACAGAAAAAAGGCAAGCAGCTCACGGACTACGAAGCAGGTATGCGCTCCGGCTATCTGCAATGTCAGAACGACCACGCCGGAATGTACAAGTACACGAAGGCACTCTCGGAAGGCAAATCGAAAGCCGAAGCTAAACGTCTTTCCCGTATCAAGGGCAAGAAGAAAAATAAAGACGGCGACGCCGCCTAATTCAAAACAAGGAGAATTTTCATTATGGCAAACAAGAACAAAAACAATCAGGTACTCGTGGAACGCGAAACCTACGAAAAGGACGGAAACACCTACTTTTCCCACGTCGTTAAAGGCACGGTGCGCGGTAAGGAAGTCAAAGCGACGGTCGTACCGCACGACGTCGGCGGCTATGCCATTCTCGACATTGTGTTCGGGGATGCTATGACGGCGGAACTCGTTTTGAAGCCCTATGAAATCAAGGACGAAAAGACGAAAAAGACGGTCAAAGGCAATTCGTATGCCGTGCGCTCGGTGGATACCGAAACGGGCGAAGTTCTGGAATGCCCCGTCAAGCCCTTCCGCAGTTCGGACAAAACCATTCTCGGAATGATTACGGGATAACCGCTCGGCAATGAAGAAATTGATTCTACTCCTACTCATCATTGTATTGGTAGTGCTGGTCGGAACGTGGCCGCTTACTATTCTCGCAAAAGTCTTTGAATGGATAAGCAGCGGCTTACGGTGGCTGGCAAACCTACTCAATTTCTTCGGCTGGAACGGGCTATTGTAAAGACAAAAAAGGCACTACTCGGGCGCAAGTTCGTTTAGTGCTTTTTCCTTTACGGAAACAAAAATCTATAAGGAGCAAGATTTATGAAAGTATTAAAAACTATCGCAAATTGCTGTGTGGTGTTCTTGTGCGTCATAAGCGTTTGCGTCATTATCGGGTTTATCTATTATCACTATTTCGTGAAAGATACGACGATAGGCGTAAACAATATCGACAATCAGGTCGGCTTGGACGTAAAAGACATACTCAACTCGGACGATTTGACGGAAGAAGAAAAAGACGAACTCAAAGACCGTTATTTTCTCGAAGTCAATTATTACAGTAACGACAAGGGCAACGGAATACAGTTGCAGGAACTCAAAATGAATTACTTTACGACGACAAGCCTTTTATCTACGGACTACCGCTCGACGGGTATGCAGTATCTGGGCGATTATCAAGGGTTGCCGCTCGACGTGTGGGACGGCAATACAAGCGTCAAGTTTATAAATCCGTTCGGGAATAACGACCGCTATTACGGTACGGACGACAACGCTATGAAAATCGTAAACAGTTACGTCGATAAAGCCTTCAACTATTACGATTACACCAACGGTATAAATTGGAACGGCGTTACCAACGAAAACGGCAGTATTGCAACCGAACTCAAACGCACGACCGAATTTATTATTAAAATCGACGACCGAGCGTTCGCCATTTCTCTCAACAAGTATTTCGACCGCGACGTCGGAGATCTGCGCAACATTTTCGGTATCGGCTGGAAAGTCGGCGACATTTACAACCGTTACTACTACACCTACGGCAGTTTGTTTCAGTCGTGTATGCAGGCGGTAAAAACCAACAGCGCGGGTTATGGCGATTACTACATTACGGTGGATTTAAGTTCGCTGTTCTCAATCAAGGAATACGATTACGACACAAAGAAGTTCAAGACGGACGATGTTACGGACATTATAAAGACGTATTCGGTACTCAAATTCCATTACGACGAGAACGGCGCACGCAACAGCACGCAAAGTATGTTCGGCATTATCGACAATAACTCGAAATACGACGTTTCGGAAGATAAAATCGACACTTCCTATTGGCAGGAACGCATGACCTACAATCTTGACGTTACGAGCAAATTACGGGGTGAAGATATTTTCGCATACCGTTACAGCGAAGTTTACGACGGATATTTTGTATCTCTGACTATGGACGCCAAAAAACTGTTCGCGGAAATACCGAGAGCCAAAATCAATATCACGCTCGATTTGAACGCGACCTATCTTACGCAAAAGGAAATCAATATCGTGGGTTTGGATTACAACGCTTTTGAGAATTTGGAACTCGACACGCTTACCATTCGTGGCGGAACGCAGACATTTTATTTGCTCGAAAAATCTCTGTTCGGTACAAACCTGCAAACGCTTAACAAATCAAGCGGAATCACATTCGACGGACTGCAAAACGCATTCGACGGCGAACTTACGGGGGTGATGGTATGAAGAAAATCATAGGATTGGTTATTTTGTATATTCTCGCCTTCGCGCTTATCGTTGCCGGCGTATTCTGCGGCTTGCAACTGTACAAGGAAATCAAAGCCGAAAGTTACGTCAACGGCAGTATCGACATAAGCAACCGTTTCTCACAGGAAAGTTTTAAGTACACGTCAACGAGCGTCGTTTTCTATCACGACCTATACGACGACACGAACACCTACTATTTTGAAAAAGACTTGCTGAAAACGGACAACTTCGACGGAGAAAACAAAAAGTATAACGTCGTGCTGAACGATTATATTTTGCTCAACTGCGATATAAAAGCAGGCTCGGTATATGCAACTGTCAATCTCGATTTTTACAATACAGACGGGCAAATTGTAAACAGTGCAACAATGAAAATATCCGTCAAGTTTTTAAGCGGAAAAACACAACTCACGCTTGCGACTACCGGAAACGAAAATGCGTCTTTCTTGGAACAGTATTTTGCGGACAACGGTATTCGCTTGCAAATCATCGAAATTTTATAAGGAGAATTATCTATGTCAACGACAAGAAAAGTATTAACAATCATATTCAGTATTCTCATTGTCGCCGCGTTCGCCTTCGTGCTGACGTGGGGCATTATAAATTGGTCGAAGGTCAAGGAAGGTATGGCGGGCAACGGTCTTTATACGCAGGACGACGTTCAAAACGCCTACGAAGACGGCTACAATACCGCTCTTACCGACAAGGAAGAATACGACAATCTCATCAACAGTTACCGCGATACGATAACTACACAGAACGATTTAATCTCGCAGTACACAAGCGAAACCAACGCCCTGAATAACAGCATTAAGGATTATCAAGGGCAAATCGGAACGCTTAACGAACAGAAAACCGCTCTGCAAACGCAAATCGACACACTAAACACTATCAAGGCAAGCAATGAAGCGACAATCACAGATTTGAACGGGCAAATCGCTACGCTCAATAATCAGGTACTTACGCTCTCTGCGAACAAGGACGAGAACGAACGACAAATAGCGCAGTTAAACGAACAAATTTCCAATTTGCAATCACTCAATAATCAGTTGCAGGAAACTAACGAACTGAACACGCGCACGATTAACGGACTGAATGCACAAATCGTAAGCCTTAACAATCAGATTTCCGAACTTACGCTACAATCGCAAAACAATTCTGCGGTAGTCAACGCTCTTAACGTCAAGATTGCGGAATTGCAAAAATCGGTAAGTTATTACGAGCAATATATAGCAGCGTTAGAAAGCGGTGAACAAGTTGTCGCTACATTCGAGTTCGACGGCAGCGTGTATAACATTCAAGTGGTAAACAAGAACAGTCTTTTGACGGTTACTCCGCCTACTTCTACTGCTTACGTTATTTTCAACGGCTGGACGGTAAACGGCGAGCCTATCGACCTTGCGACATATCGCATAACGGCAAATACCAAAATCGTTGCCGACGTTACGCATAAGTACGAAGTTAATTTTATAGCGGACGGCGAAAATCATAACAGTCAAATTGTACTCAAAGACGCAAAAGTTAACGTACCCACTAACCCGACAAAGAACGGCTATGTGTTTGAAGGTTGGACGCTCGACGGCAATAACGTAGTCAATCTTGCAAACTACACCGTAACGCAGAACGTAACCTTTACGGCAAAATTCACAAAGTTGTATTCGGTAGTGTTCAAGTACGAAGATACCACGCTGAAAAACGAAACCGTCAAGAGCGGCAACTATGCAACCGCGCCTACCGCTTCAAGCACGGCATATAAAGTTTTCAACGGCTGGAAAGTCAACGGCGTTATGACGGACGTAAGCGAATACCGCATTACGGCAGACACCGTTTTCGTTGCCGACATCACCTACAAATACGATGTCAAGTTTATGGCGGACGGCAGTACGCACAATACACAGCTCGTCGTAAAGAACGGCAAACCTAACGTGCCGAGCAACCCGACAAAAGCAAATCATATCTTCGTCGGTTGGTCGTTAGACGGTACAAGCACCATTGACGTAAGCAATTATATCGTTACCGAAAACGTAACTTTTACCGCTATCTTCCGTATTCAAACTTATACCGTTACATTCAAAAACGACGGTGAAACGCTGTCTACACAGACGATAGAACACGGGAAATATGCAAGCAAGCCGAGCGATCCGACGAAAACGAATTACGTGTTTGCCGGCTGGTCTATCGACGGAACGAACACTGTCAACGTAAGCAGTTACGCAATTACGCAGAACGTTACATTTACAGCAATATTCAGAATTGACAAACTCACGGTTACGTTCAAGAACGGCACCACAACCCTTTCGACGCAACAGGTACAAAGCGGCGGTTATGCAACCGAGCCTACGTTCAGTAGCGATACTTTCAAGGGCTGGACGGTTGACGGAACGAATATAGTGAACGTCGCAACTTATAAGATTACCGCTAACACAACCTTTACGGCTAAACACGGGATATGGAAACTTTTATCTAACGAACAGCAATACGTTTACGGCGACAGCAATACACATAGTGTAGATTTGCAAGTGAGCGGCTTGAAGAAAGGCGATAAAATCAAGATAACCGCCAACTTTATGCAAGCCAACATTAGTGATGACGGTAACAATAGTTTCTGGTATAACTCGTCTGATGGCAACGGCTGTTACGGCTGGCAGTTCGACAGTAACGAATGGTTTGCGCTCGACAGCAGCGGTATGAGTTTCGACCACTATCCGGGCGAAAAAGTATTGACAAGCACTACGCCGTTCTCGGCAACGCTCGGTGTTGTGGATTACGGAACACCAAACACATTTACTATTACCATATCATGCAAGAAAGACGGCGTATTAACTGTCGAATGGTCTGACAATGCAGGTTTCTACATTGAAATGATGACTATGTGGGATTTGTACGTTTTAAGGTAAGCCTATGATAACGATAATTTTCGCACCGCCGCGAACGGGAAAGACCTGTTTTATGACGCACGTCGCCCACGACACCGCGTTCGACAGACAGCGCAACCGTTCTATGCAGAAAGAAATTATACGGAAACAAAACAATGGCTTTAACGGGATTAAGACTGTGCCTGTACACACTGTAAGTTCAAACTACGATATGACTTTTCACAAGTACAGGTACAGCCCCCGTTTCAGTCGGCGTATCAATCCGTATAGGCTCGGTTTTGCAAACGATTTCGTGGAAACGCATTTTAATCTTCCATTTGAAACGATCTGTATAACCGAAGCGCAAAAATATCTGAACAGCCGAATGAGTATGTATTTTCCCGATTGGCAATCTCGCTGGTACGAACAACACGGACACAACGATATAAATATCTGGTTAGATACACAACGCCCTATGCTCATCGACGTGAATATACGCGAACTCGCGCAATTTATTGAAATCGTAAGTTTGGAACTATCGCACAACGGCTACGGCAAAGTAAGCGGTCTTAAATGGAAAATCCGCCGCATAGAAAACAGCAGTCTTTTCGACCGCTATATGTCAAGCGGCAAGAAAGACAAAGACTGTTACACGGACGATACCGTAATTGCGGACTATAACGTATTCGATTGCTACGACAGTCAATCGTGTAAGCCGAAGTTTTACGACGGGCATTTAGACGAAGATTTTGACTACAAGCAAGCCGAGCCGACGGACGATACCATTGACGGGTATATTCGGTATTTACAGGAAAACGACGACGAATTACCCGAAAACTATTATGTCAAGCGGGGTAAAAAATCGTGATTAACTACAACAAAAACAAACTCATCAACGAGTGCCTTAACAAGTATTACGAAACTTTTTCGCACACGCTCGATACCGCCGACTTCGTTCCCGAAAAGTATAACGATAAGATTAACGCATATATCTTCAAGAATATGAAACGGGCATTTAAGCGGATCGACAAAGCGGACAAACAGTTTCAGAAAGAATTTAGAAAAAAGGAAAAGTTGAAAATGAAACAACGCAAATCAAACAAAAAGAAATCTGAATAACGGCGGCTCTGCCTATGCGGTAAATATACGGTCGCCGTTCAAGGAGAATTATGCCATACGGCGAAACGAAGGTGTATTTTGACGGCAGCCATTTTATAGCCATACCGCACACGGAGCGCCCTACACGGCGACGCCCGAAACCGGTTGAAGAAATAATCACGGTAACGGAAACGCCGCCTGAAACAACATTACAAAGCAAGGAAGAAAGCGCAGTTACGGACGACGTAATTGCGCCGATTCCGCTTGTGGAAGAACATAACGAACAAGTTACCGAGCAAGCGGATTCGACGCCGCAGACGGTCAATGACAGTCCGAAAATCGAACGTAAAATAACGCGGAAAGAACTGTTTAACGAACTGTATCAGGACAGCCTATCGGTCAAGAAATCGGAACGCAGAAAACGTATCATTGCGGCTATGCTTCCCTACTTCAAGAACGAAACGGAAACCGCCTACTATGTGGACAGGAACTTGGAACGTAAAAAGCGGAATTTGATTTGCCGGCGCATCCGCCTATCTCGCAAGATAAATTTGCAGGACTTTAATTATTTCGTTACGTTCACCTACAACGACGCTTTGCATACGGAAGTAACTTTCAAAAAACAACTCAAATGCACGTTAAGTCATTTTTGCACTCGTAAAGGCTGGAAATATGTCGGCGTCTGGGAACGCTCACCGAAAAAACAACGCCTGCACTTTCACGGGCTTTTTGACATACCCGACGGCACAATGCCGCCGATGATGGTAGAAGTCAACGACTATAACTTTAACACGCACAGACGGCAAATAACGCACCAAAACACCTATTTCAATGACCGTTTCGGGCGTTCGGATTTTGAAGCGATAAAAGATAAATCAACGCTCGGCTCTGCCGTTGCATACATAATGAAATATCTTGAAAAGACGGGCGAAAAGATAGTGTACAGTAAAGGGCTACCGCAATACTTCATATCCGATATAATGGACGAAGATATAATCTGTCCGTTCGGTATGGAAGATAAAAAACTGTTGCTGTACGACGACTTTCGGTGTTGGGACGAAGGCGTGCTAATGGGCAACGTAAGCAAAAGCGTGATAGCGCAAATGCGGAAAAGCAATTAAAAAACGGCAACGGTGCAAAGGTGATCGCGGTAAGCCTGCGCGCGACGCCTTGCACCGCTGCCGTTTTGCTTTTCGGTTCGTCAGCCCGTTTTTCGATTATGGGGCGTGTGCTTGGCTCGGCGGCGAAGCCGCCGCTTGTTTCAAGACAAGCACACGCCCCATAGCCACGACTGTTAGTATCGGGTTAGTAAAGGGGTACAAATAAGTATGCTCAATGCGATAATATCTTTACTTCTTTTCAAAAATCAAATATGAGAGCGTTTTATTTATGGGAACATATATATAGATTTCATTATCAAAGATTTTTGATCCCTTAAAAAGGATTGGTGGTAACTCGCTAAAATCAATATAATACTCATCATATTTTTCGTCGTAATTTATTGTACCTTTTAGATATTTCATTTCGCTTCCGTTGAATATCACCTCATTGTCTTTAACAACTAATTTATCACCGATATAATCTATCATATAAGAAACACCCGCGTATTCTTTCAGCGTATCTTTGTTTATGTCGCATAAAATCGCTTCGCCGTTCACGTCAATCATTATCTTTTTTACGACGTAGGTTTCTTTATCGGACGAACACCCCGTTGCAAAAAATAAGAAAACACACACAAAGCATAGTAATAGTCTTTTCATAAGCAAATTCCTTTTAGAGATATATTACATTGTATGCACTTTATTTGCTCTTGGGTATAGTGAATATAAATAGTTTTCGGGTAGTTTAGGGGTACAAAAAAAGGGATGTCCGAAACACCCCTTTAACGATAGTTTAATTCAGACTTTCGTATTTGCGGAAACGTAAGTATTGCATAATATATGCGGGAGTACGCCAAACGCTCCAAAATTCCCGTGAAAGTGTATTTTGATGCTTAATAATAGCGGGAACACCGGCAAGCGATAATTGCAAAAATGCCATGTGGACGCAACGCAAATCAACGTCTTCGCAAACGACAAAACAATCACGGGCATAATTTACGCCGTAATCGTTTTTTAGAATGTCCATTGAAGCAAGTACCATTCCGGCGCTTCCGCAGCAAGGCTCATAAAGCGTCAAAATTTCGTCGCGTTTAACTTTATCGTCGGTAATTGTCATTTTAGCCATAAGTTTTGAAACATGGTATGGCGTAAAGAATTGTCCCGCTTTTTTCTCGCCCTGACTGCATTGCATAAACAGTTCGCCCAGATAATCGTAAAACGCTCCGTCGTCATAAGCAACGGAAGATAAAAGCGCGAATATCATACCGAAAATCTCGGCAATCAATTCACGCTCTTGCGGTTGGTAAGAGTTTATGATTTGCAAGTATTTCTTTTCCCGTTCGTCAAATTGCGGTAAATCGAATTTGTTTGATATAGCAATCGCACCGCACTCGAACACGTCCGATATGAGTTTGCTTTTGCTCACTTTGTAAGACGCTCGGTCAATCCGTTTTATAATTTCTGTAACGGAAGTTTTCTTAAAGGGAGAATGGGAGTTGAGTTGCTCGTCAGGTTTAGACAACGGAGTAACAGGCTCGATTGACGGCGGCTGTTCTGGCTTTTCAAGCACAATATCGAAAATGGAAAGTTGACCGTTTGCAGGTTTCATAAAAACACCTCATTTATTTTTTTCGGGTGTATATGATTTGCCTTCGACTTCGACGGCATTGCCGTTATAGGTCGGCTTGCCCTGACAGCACGCACGGACGATAAGACTTTCGGTGTCTTTGTCGGCTCGCTCGATATTCCCGTCAAGAAATTGGCTGCTGTCGCTGACTTCTAAAACACGAAAGCCTTTTTGTATCATAAACGCGCTCAATTCCCAAATCTCGTTGAAATAGCCGTTGCTGTCGATAATAACCGAAATGTTTTCGCTTTCGTGATAGGCTGTTACTCTGAAATAGTTACTCATAATTAAATCTCCTTTGCGTTAAGCCGCCGCTTGTATTTTCTTTAACTGTCTGTTAGCAAACGGCAGCCATTTTTTATTGACAAACTCCAAGACGCTGTCCTTCGGCTTATGGTCGTGTTCGCCGTAACATTGCAAAACTTTTTTATTTTGTAGCGAATACTCAACCGTAACGAACGGCACATCCGGACTTTGTTTGTCCCGTACAAAGAAAATAAGACTTTCTTCCCGTATAAAACGCTGGTCGTAATTCATGCGCCCTACGCAATGGTCGAGCGCATCACCTTCGCGGATTAGGTCTTGCGGACTTCTTGCAATAACCACAACGAAAGCGTCGTCTTTGTTACGTTGCAACGGCAGGTATTTTTCTGCGACGCTTGCAAATTTCGCATACATCTCTTTGCGTTCTTCGGCGTCTTTCAATGCTTTTGACGTGCGATATTCGTCAATTCGTATATCGTGCCAACGCTTAAAATCAATGGGAGTAAGGTGCTTGCTGTCCGTCATATCGAGTTGCAAATATTCGCACGCTTCGTAATAATCTAAATAAGTTGCAAGGTTTGTATCTTGCCGTATTATGTAATCGAAAAAGCGGCTTTTATCGCCGCCAAATAATTCGATAACAGACTTTGCACGATAGTTTTTTTTGCAAGCCTTTTTCAGTTCTTCATAACTTTGCGCATACGATAACGACGCTTTTTCTTTGTAGGAACGGGTAACGATATAAATAAAATGCTTTCTTCGTTTAAGTTCTTCGCTGTTTTGTATCAGCCATTTACGAAAGTTTCTATCCGAGCCGACTTTTTTAAGTATGATTTTGCTCGTTGCCAAATACGATAAACCGAGTTTTACCAAGTATTCGGCTTGCGGATATTCTTCGTAAATGCGTAAATAGCGGAATAGGTCGTTGTCTTTGTATTTATCTGCTGCGCTGTATTTGTATTTCGGGAATTTCAAAGCGTACTCCGCATTTACAATAGGCGCTAACGGATCTATCGAGTTATAGTCTTGTAGCCAAAATGATTTTTCAAACCATTTCGGATATTTTTGTAAGCCTTGTTCAAACCAACCCACAACGTAGCCGGCGATATAGTAACAAACCATATCTTTAATAAGGCATATATCGGAATGAACGCAATGCACGGCAACCTGTTTATAAAGCCAATCGCGTGTTTTATTTCTTCTGTTCTTAACGGCAACCGTAACTTTAACGAGTTCGCCGCCGTATTTTGTAAGATAGGCATAAAACCGTCTTTGACTGTCGCCGTTCGGATAAACCAAATTGTCCCGCTTTTTTATGCGTTGCAATATATAATTAGGTATAGGTCTAATATCTTTTTCGGTTATCATAATTTCACCCCAACGTAAATATGTTTCCGAGTAGATCGGAAAGTTTGATTAACGCTTCTTTGTCAAACGCTTTTGCTATTTCACGCTCGTGCGCAAGTATATCCGTTTCCGATTCTCTCGGAGTAGGAGTATCGCTTATAACTTCGCCCGTATCCGCATCTATAATGGTTTCGGATTTATCTACGGCAATTTCACGCACCGTATTCAAATCTTCGGCAACGGCTATCTTATATCCGCGCTGTACGATTTTAGCGATATAAACGTCGGCGGCGTGATAAGGAAAGCCAACCATAGGAACGCGCTCGTCAAGCCCGCAATCTCGCCCTGTAAGCGTCAAATCAAGTTCTTCGGCAATCTTAACGGCGTTATCGCCAAACACTTCGTAGAAGTCGCCTAAACGGTAAGCAATGATGCTGTCGGGGTACTGCGCCTGTATGCTCATATAGTGTTGATACATAGGGCTGCCTTGTTTCGGCACTGGCTTTTCTTCCTGTCCCTGCTCGGCTATTTCGGCAAGTATTTCCACTTCTTCGGGTGTGGGCTGGTCGTCGTCATCATCTTCATCGGAATTATCGACGGGCTGTTCGGCGGCTTTTTCGTTCACGCTTTGCTTTTCGGTAGCGTCAAGCATATCCCATAAAGACGCCTGCTGTTGCGCAGGCTTTTTTGGCTCGACCTTTTTAACTTCGGGTTTCTGAACGGGTTTTACCGTCGGCTTAAATTCCGTGCCGTCCTCGTTATAAAGCGCGCCTTCGATACTTTCTTCTTCAAAGTAGTGGATAGCCCAACCGAAAACGGTAGCGTCGTCAATGCAAGCCGACCGAGCGCCTTTTTCCGCTTGCTTACGCGCTTCGTCGCAAGCAAATTTTATAAAGCCGTCAAGCGTCTTTTTGTTGATAAGCGTTTTCCCGTCTTTCTCAAAGGGCGTTCCGTTGTTGATTTTCTCGGTCAAAACGTCGCTCGCGTTTTCTTGCAAGTAAGCAAGTATGCGTTCCTGTTCCGTGCCTTTTGCGGTCAAATTCAATTCTGCCATTATAAATCACACTCCTGTTGTAAGATTTTCAAAATGTCCTGCTCACTCCAACCGGACGAACATATCCAAATAATCGTTGCCAAAGTTTCAAGGCTTGCGCCTTGCTTGTTGCGGTCAAAGAATGTTCGATACTGTCCGCAGTCGCCGTTTGTAAACCATTGATACTTGTTGCAAAGGTAGTAAAGTTTGTCATTTGATATTTTCATTTTCGGAATCTCCTTATAATTGATTTTATCTGTAAATTAAAAAAGCCCGTTCGTATCAGAACGGACAGCCGCGCCATAGACGCTTGTATTCGATAAAGTTTTTAATAGGTATAATCAGCCAAGTTACGTTTTCCAACGGCTTATGCGTTTTTCTGTCGGGCGGTACTTGTTTTTCGTACCATCGGACGTTCCAGATTGCACCGTCGTAAGTATTCGTAACGAGATAAATTTTCAGTTTAGTTGTGCCGAGTTTTCGATAGCATACTTTGTAACCGTAATCTTTCAATTTGCAACCTTCCCGTAAATATCGTCTGCGAAGTAGGCGCATACAAAGTAGTTGAATATAGCGTGGCATTTCACGCCTTTATAGTCCACAATGAAGTCGTTATCTCCGACCTTTTCAAGCACCGTTATTTCGTCTTTTACTTCGGGCTTTATTTTCCCGACGTTCAAAGAATTTATGTAAGCCTGCGTTTTTAATCCGTTCATTATTTCGCTCCTTGTATCTGTAATTTTTGTTTAGCCGTTTTCTCGTCGTCGCCTTTGATGATTTCTGAGCCGTGCAGCCGCCGTATATCGTCAAGCGATAAGTGGAATTTATTGTTTGACGGGTTATCCGTCCAAGCCCACGCTTTTTTGTTAGAGCAGTAGAAGAAGCCCAAATCCTTTAATTGCTGTCTGTATTCGTAAGCCTTAAATACCCATAACCACGATCCGCAAAGTTCTATCACGCAATCGAAGTTTATAATGGCGTTGATAATATCTTTGAATTTATCGGGCATATCGTTATCGGCGCTTTCGGCTTGCTTTTTCTCATAGGTCTTACCGTCGGCTGTTTCGTGTATGTTTTTGACGCGCTTATAAAGTTCGTCATACTCGGCGTTGATGCGTTGCATATCTTCGACTTTTCCGCCGCGGTCGGGGTGATGCTTAAAGGCAAGCGTTTTATATTGCCGTTTCAGTTCTTCAATGCTGTTGACGTTCTCGAAAAATTTGTAAATCATAGTGTTTCGCTCCTTATCTTTTTAACCGTAAATAGCCGTGTATCTCTGACGCATTTTTATAAAATACTCAAACACGGTGGATTGCACTCTTTCAAGTATTCGTCCGATTTCGGGATAACTCAATCCGGACATACGACATTCGAGAGCGACGCGCATATTCTCCGTTAAATTAAGACTTTCGATTATTTTATCTACAAGGGTGTAGTCCTGCGGCGTTTCTTCTTTTATTTCGATATACGGCTCGTCTGCCGGCGTTAAAACGTCAACGCTTATACTGCGGTAATAATCGCTCGTCTTGCGGTTTATGAGTTTCATCATCTTTTTCATACAGGCGATCCGAACGGTTATTTGCTTTCCTTTCTTGGAATAGCCCAAAACGTCGTCCAAATGCTTTCCGTAATGCTCGCAAAGGAATAACGCGCCTTCCTGTACCAAATCGTAACCGTCGCTGAAAACGTGATTTTTATTGTGCTTGTTCTTTATATCGGAATATAGGTCGGCATACATTTTCTGCATACGGCTACCCATAAATCCTATCTGGTAACGCACTTCCAAAAACGCCAAATGTTCCGACATTGTAAGCACATTATCGGGCGTGATTTCTTCTTGGAGAACGCTGAAATTAAGTATTCTGTTATTGCTCATTTCAGTTTTCCTCCGTGAAGTCGTCAAGTGCGATTTTATTTTCATAGAATAAACCGTACTCGAAATACAGTTTTCCCTCTTTATCACGAAGCAGGTCGAACGTGTCTTGACTAATACGCCCCGCACGGGTGATGGCAACGGTAACAGTCTGACGGTCGAAATTCACGTCAACGATATTGAACGTAACATCGAACTCTCCGTCGAAGTAGGAGAACTCCGAAAGATAGAACTTTCTTTCATTCTCTTGGGTAGTAACTTTTTCTTTCATTTTTGGATACCTCCGAATTTGATTTTTTGCCTTTCGGCAACTTCAATCGGTAGCACGGAGAAAAGCAAAAATTTAGTTTCAATAACGGAAGGTTACACGGAAGTCAACGAATCAGAAAAAAATATTGCATAACAAAAAAAGCCGAACAGGTTATGCACCCATTCGGCTCTGACTACCATTATAAAGTTTTAAGCAATAATTTTTTCCGTTGACTTGCGATTTTCTTTGTGCTACCCACAAACGCCGAAAGGCAAAAAATTCGGACGTTTCTTTGGTTACCATTGACTACCACAAGGGCAGAATTAGGGCGTTTTAGGCAGTTTTAGAACGATTGACAAACGGCGGCGGGAGTGGTATGATTTTGACTGTAATATTCATTGATTTTCTGACTACCATTTGACTGACTTTTGACTACCTTTTTTTCGGACGTTTTTTCGATAGCCGTATTTAGGGGTAAAAACAAAGAAAAAACCACCAAATCTGGTGGTTTTGTGGAGCTGCTAACCGGACTTGAACCGGTGACCTCGTCCTTACCAAGGACGTGCTCTACCTGCTGAGCCATAGCAGCGTATTAAGTTTTTGCGTCCATTTTTTGCGAGAGGGACGCGCCCTCGTTTGGCTGCTGTTTATCCTTACCAAGGCGGTGCGCTACCGACTGTGCCACATCAGCAAAAATATTAAATAAACCAATTTGCCATTAGCCGAGTGTAAGCATACACATCACCATAGCCCAATAATTATATATTGTTTTTGCACCGTTGTCAATTATCTTGACGCAAATTTTCCGTAACGCTAAAACGCAACAAGCAAAAAGCCTGCCAAAACGCCCACAAACAACGCCAACGCGGGCAATTTACTTTTCCACATTAATATAGATTCCGGCAATAATTCACCGAATACTACATACAACATTGCACCGCTGGCAAATCCCAACGAAATTACCAACATCATATCGCTAATGCCGCCTATTGCGTACCCTATAAGCGCGCCGAATACCGTAGGCAACCCCGACAAAGCGGTAAGCAATGTTGCCTTTACGCGCCCCATTCCGCCCGAAACAAGGGGTACGGACACCGCCATTCCTTCGGGAACATTGTGCAAACCTATTACTATTGCCATTATAAAACCGCTGCCGCTAAACAAGTTTGATACAAGGTCATCCGTCAAAGCATACGAAGCGCCAATTACCATACCTTCGGGCAAATTGTGCAAGGCTATTGCAAACATCATTACCAAACCCGCAATAAAAAGATTATTTTTGGAATCCTTGTGGGAATGATAGTGATCGGCGTGGATAAGTTCGTCAAGGTCGTCGGCGGTTTGCGGATGATGTTCGTCTATGTGTTTTACTTCGCGGTTGGTTCGTTTGTCTATTATAAAGTTAAGCAAATACACCAACGCATATCCTGCGGATACGGCAACAACCACAATCCAAGGGGTAAATTGCGGAACGGTGCCTGACTTCATCATATCCAACGGCTCGGTCATCAAGTCGAAACATACAACGGCAAGCATTATTCCCGCGGCAAAGGACAGCAACAAACTTACGATTTTGTTACTGTCACGTTTAAGCAGCACTCCTACAAGTCCGCCTAAGCCTGTGCCTACAACGCCCGATATTAACGTTATTACAATAATAGCCAAATAATCCATAACAGTGTGTATTATATACCGCCTCAATAAAAAACGCAAGCGGACGGAAAGACAAATTTCGACAAATGTTAATCTACATACATTTGCAAAGTTACTATTTGCATTGTGTTATTGTCGGGCACGTCGTATAAGGTAAGACTGTCCGACTGCAAACGCTTTACTTGTGATTTGTCAAACAGCGACAAAAATCCGTCAATAGAATTAAGCGTAAACTTGTGGTCATCCGTCATATAGTGCATAGGCAATACAATTTTAGGCTTTACTTTGTCGACATACCACTTTGCGCCTTCGGCATCCACAGTGTACACTCCGCCCACAGGCAACATAAGCACGTCGCAGCCGTAAATATTTTGGACGATTGCCGCATCCCTGCAACCGATGTCCCCCATATGCACAATGTTAAGCCCGTCAACGTTAAATGCAAAAACAAGGTTATTGCCGCGTTTTGCGCCCTTTTCGTCGTCGTGGAACGTTGTAAAAGACTTTATTGCAAAGTCGTCGGCACAGCAAGTTACTTCCGTATCCAATTCGGCAGGCGAACCTAAAATATTGTCCATACAATCGTGATCGTTGTGATGATGCGACATTGTAACTACGTCGCAACGCACAGCAGGCATATTTAGCCCTACCATATCCGACGAATACGGATCGCATACCACAGTTGTACCCATTTCGCTTATTAACCTAAAACAAGAATGTCCCAAATACTGAATTTTCATAACAAAACCCCCTATTTAAAACGACACAAATTTATGCCCGTTTAAGACCCTTTCCATTTTAATACTTCCTTCAACAAATTGTCAACTTAACTCACAAGCCGATTTGGCAGATCTTGTCACATTGTGACGTTTTTATTACCTTTGCAACTATATTTTAAAAAAGGTAGATTTTTTTTTAAAAGTTTGCTATAATAACACTTGTACATACAGCGGAACTCATTAAACGACAACTGACTGTTTTGAATTATATACGGTCAATTACCTTTAATGACTACCGAATGCTGTACGCAACGGAGGTTATATGAAAGCTTGGATTTTGGATGAACCGAAAAAACTGCGTTTGCAGGAATTTGGTCCTACGGCTCTGACCGAAAACAAAGTCAAAGTAAAAATCGAAGAAGTATTGATGTCGTCTTCGGACTACGCAATTTATACGGGCGAAGCAAAACACGTTTACCCCTTTATATTCGGCAGAAACGCCGTCGGCGCAATATCCGAACTCGGGGATAAAAATTCGATGTTATTGCAAAAACTAGACCGAGTTGTTATCGAACCGTACATACCTTGCGACAGTTGCGACGAATGCCGCGACGGGGACATTCAAAACTGCTCGAATATGCAGGAACTCGGTCACAACTGCAACGGCTTGCTTCAAAACTTTATTGACTTGCCCTATTCGCTGGTACACAAGTTGCCCGACAATCTTTCCAATGAAAAAGCGTTGTTTGTTTCGTATGTGGCATTTTGCCTGAACATTGTAGATGCATT
>CARAIG010000054.1 GCA_948938605.1 uncultured Eubacteriales bacterium | reverse complement strand
CGTGAGGTTTACGACATCGAAATAGTTAAGGCTGTTCCGCAAACGGCAAAGGACGACAGGGGTATGGTTATCCATATTACCGATCCCGTATTGTTGGAAAAGACAGGCGGAATAGTGCAAGGAATGAGCGGCAGTCCGATAGTGCAAAACGGCAAAGTAGTCGGCGCGGTTACTCACGTGTTCGTCAACGATCCTACGCGCGGTTACGGAATGTACGCCAAGTGGATGTTGACAAACTAACATATTTTAAACTAACGGCTCATATTAATTGATATGGGCTTTTTTGTTTCAATCAAATACAAGTTTTGCGATATATTCTGCAAAGTCCGCGAACGTAGATGGACATTCGTTTTTTGCGCTGCGGTGACGCTGATAGGCTTCATACTGGGCATAGTGTTTTTTTGCATATCCAATTACGGTTGGTGGTATTATAACAGATGCTCGTATGCAAGCAAACTTCCCGAAGCGGGTTTCGGCGTGTTTATGTCGTACTTATTTGCCTGTGTAGTGCTGTATTTGTTATACGCTTTGTGCAATATGACTCGTGTAACACATTATCTAACCTTTTTTGTCAATTTAGTTGCGTGTATTTATTGCGGAGCCACAACAGCGGCAGTATTTGTGTATTCTACCGTTTGGGGTATAATGTATGTAATAACGGTGGTGCTTATTTGGCTGACTACTATGTGTTTTGCATATTTTTGCTGTATGATCGAGCCGCCTGTTTGTCGGTCTTTTACCGAATCGATATGTGACTCTAAGGAATTACAGTTTGTGTTATTCGTCGGCTTTGTTTGCAAAATAATTTCGATGTTCGTTATATTAAAGATATTAACTATGCTAATTTGATTGTCTAAAAATAAAATATTTGATATAATTGTTATCAAGAATAAATTTTTTCTAGGAGTGTTATGAGAGCTTTTATTCTCGTTATCGACGGGTTCGGTATAGGTGCTATGCCCGATTGTAAAAAGTTTAACGACGATTTTTGTGCCAATACGTTAAAGAACGTTCGACACGCTTACGACCTTAATCTTCCCCATATGGCGGATATGGGGTTGTATAGTATTGACGGCACATATAACGACGACCGTATGCCGAGCGGAGCCTATGCTCGTTTGGAAGAAGCATCCAAGGGCAAGGATACTACCGTAGGACACTGGGAAATGGCGGGAGTTATAACCAAATCGCCGTTGCCGACGTTTCCTAACGGCTTTCCTCCAAACTTTGTCGCTAAGTTGGAAAAAGAACTCGGCACTAAAATACTTTGCAACAAACCGTACAGCGGAACCGAAGTAATAAAGGATTACGGCCGCGAACACCTTGCAACGGGATATCCCATAGTTTACACTTCGGCTGATAGCGTTTTGCAAATTGCTGTCCATATGGACAAGTATACAATTGACGAACTGTATCAAATGTGCGAAAAAGCCCGCAAACTTTGCACTGGTGAATTTGGCGTAGGACGTATCATTGCACGTCCGTTTACAGGTGAATATCCCTTTACGCGCACAGCCGAGCGCAAGGACTTTTCGCTCGATCCTACCGGAGTGACGTTGCTTGACTGCGTTAAGGACGCCGGTATGCAAAGCGTAGCCGTAGGTAAAATAGAATACATCTTTAACGGTAGGGGAATTACGCGCAGTATACACACTGCAAGTAACCTTGACGGATTAAACCAAACTCTTGCAATTGCACGCGAACGTTTTGACGGACTTGTATTTGTCAATTTAGTCGACACCGATATGAAGTACGGTCACCGCAGAGACGTATTCGGTTACGCCGAAGCATTGGAAGAAATTGACGCAAAAGTGGGCGAACTTGTTAAAATTTTGCATCACGACGACGTGCTGTATATTACGGGCGACCACGGTTGCGATCCGACGCATAAAGCGCATACCGACCACACAAGGGAATACACACCGTTGCTTATGTACGGATGCGATATTGTTCCTACAAACCTAGGCACGCTTAAAGGTTTTGACGTAATATCCGACACAATTAAGGAGCAGCTCGGCATAGCCAAAACTACCCCAAAATCCGTTTGGGAAAAAGTCACCCGTTAATTTTTAAATATTTAAGATATACAAAACTGTCAATTCAACCGTTGACAGTTTTTTTTGTTTTGCTTTTAACTTTTTTGAAAGTTAAATTGTACTCTTTTAATCGTTTGTAGGCATTGACATATCCTAAAAAGTGTGTTAACATTTATCTGCCACACAATTCAATACTGTTAATAGGGGTATCTCGGCCAATTGATACTTCCACTTATCCTATTGACAGGAATTGTGTGGCAACAAATGTGGAATGTTCTTTTGGAGGTGCGTTCCGTGTTTGGGGCGCACTTTTTTGTTGCCTTTTTAACAAATTTTCCAATACAATCAATTTGTTATTGCCTATTTAGTTTGCGCCTATAAAATTTGCAACAGTCACAAAATAGTGATTGTAAATATTTAGGAGGAAAAAATTATGTTTCAAAAAAAATGACAAGCCGTTGTTGACTGCTAGAACTATTGTTTTAGTTATACTAATAATATTTGCAGTTTTGTCGCTTATTCTCGGTATAGTATTAGCAGTTGTGGGGCATTGGGCATTAATCTTTATTGCTTTATTCTTTTTGTTATTATTGTGGCTTCTGTGGGTGGTGTGGAACGTGTTATTGTCGTTCTTGTGCGATGTTAAATTGATTCGAAACAAGCTTTACGATGAAAGCAATGACGCACTAAATGTTTTTATTAAATCTAAAGAAAAACTCGAAAAAAGCAGAAGTGATTATGTCGATACGCAATTAGAGTATTTGCAAGAGCTTTTAGATGCGGAAGTAATTACTGTTGAGGAATACAAGCAAAGAAAACGCGAACTTATTGAGGAGAACTAATACATGGCAAAAAAATGTTTCGACGAAGTTTTGTGTTGCGAAAATCTTTCATATCCGATAAAGGTTCTAAAATGGGAACTATGTAAAGTGAAAGATTTTGATAAGTATTATGTTAAGGTGTATTTAGCCAAGGAAAATAATTTTGTAAGTGATATTACATTGAACATTACAACTTTTGATAATGATGGAAATGAAATTGGCCAATTGAAGGATTTGAAAATTTCGAATATTTGCAAAAAAGAAAGAGAATTTACGGAAATTTATTCGGTGAGTGGGTGTACTAGCAAAATATTTGTTGAGGTGACGGATTGTTCGCAGGTTGAGAATAAACAGTCATTAAAAAGTGCATTATTGAATAAACCAACTGCTCTAGAAAAAGTTACTTGGTCCATTTGCTGTATCGCGCTATTGGCTTATACATTTGGTGGGGCATTTCTTGTGGCGCTTGACGTTGTTTCGATTATTTTGGCTTGTGCAGGTTTGGGAATGTCGATATCTTGCATAATCAAAATAAACTTACATTGGATCACGAAAATGTCTTTAATATTAATGATTGTTGTACTTATGCAATCAATAAGTACAATTATAATTTTTACATTAATGATGTGATTTACAATTTGTTTTTTCGTAAATCGGACTTCGGGATTGGAGTCCAATTTGTATTTATTAACAGTTCGTATATTCCGGCATTTCGGCATACATATTTACTAGTATTTTGCAAATACTAACGTAAAACAACTAAGGAGATTATTATGCGAAATAAGTTACTTATAATATTCTTTTGCATTGTAATGCTGGTAGTTGTAATTGTCCCTGCTACGGCATGCGCCGAAACCGCCTTGTCGACTAGTTCTAAGGAAGCGGTTTTGATGTCGGAAGACGGGCAGTTGCTTTACGAGTACAATGCGACGGAAAAACGTCCTATTGCCAGTATGACTAAAATAATGACGTTACTGCGTGCGTATGACGCAATCGACAGCGGAAAAGTGTCGTTGGACGACGACGTAATAGTCAGTTCGCGCGCTGCTTCAATGGGCGGTTCCCAAGTGTTTTTGGACGCAAATTCCACTTACAAATTACGCAATTTAATCAAGTCCATTATTGTTTGCTCGGCAAACGACAGTTGCGTTGCAGTTGCGGAACACATCGACGGCAGTGTGGAAAAATTTGTAGAGAATATGAATGCTAAGGTTAAGGAACTGGGTCTTGTTGCTACCAATTTTGAAAACTGCACCGGATTGCCCGCAGTTAGTCAATATTCCTGCGCTAAGGACGTTGCGGTTATGTTTTCAAACTTAATTAAGCATCCGCATTATTTTGAATGTTCCAAAATTTGGATGGAAGACTTTACTCATCCGTCGGGACGTGTAACGGGAATGACCAACACAAATAAACTTGTGCGTTTTTACGACGGCTGCGACGGCGGTAAAACCGGTTATACAAGCGAAGCGCAGCACTGTTTATCCGCAACCGCAAAGCGCGGCGACACGCGAGTAATAGCGGTTGTAGTAGGTGCGCCGGACAGTAAAACCCGCTTTAAGGAAGTCAGCGATATGTTCAATTACGCCTTTGCCAACTACGAAACAAAGGTATACGTAAACAAGGGTGCTAATGTCGGCGATATTAACGTTGTCGGCGGAAAGAACGCTTGCGCCCAAATAGAAACTTTTGACAAATTGACGGCATTCGGTAAAAAGGGTAATGTTGATTATACAGTAGAATACGAACTTGACGCTTCCGTTCGTGCTCCTATTCAAAAGGGGGACAAAGTCGGCGTTGCCAAATTACTTGACTCAAACGGTAAAACCGTACAAACTGTAGACGTAGTTGTCTCGTGCGACGTCGAAGCAAAATCCTACTGGGATTACATTAAAGATATTGCAGGTAAGTAATTCGTTTGTGCATTAAATAAAAGTGGTGGGCAACACTGTGGCGATATTTACTGATATAAACATTGCTTGAATGATCGTCTGATAAATATTTTTATAATAAAATAACGAACCACATTTAATGACAAATAACTACTATTAAGTACTGTTAACCACTATTATACAACACATCACGCGATAAGTGGAATTATGCTTTATGATACTCGTGTGTGTTATATAATAAAGAATTACAAAGACATCGGCAAATTTTGCTGATGTCTTTGCTTTATGTACTGATTTTTGGAAAACAACTTTTAAATTCGTAAATCTTTTAAATTTAGTTGATTTTGTTTATATATTGTTGTATTATAAAAATAAGAAGTGATTGGTTGTGTGTTACAGTTTGCTGTTTCGTCGACGATCCCCACCCGCATAAGCGCTTAGCTGGTGGCACTTCTTTTTTTTTATGTCAATTAAAGATTATTCGTGAAAAAGATTGTGGCGTTTTGTTTTTATTTGTTGTGGTAGTATAGGATGTTTAGCTCGTATTGTTGTTACTAGCGCACAATAATTGACTTTTGTTTGCTTTTTTGATACAATATACTAATGATTATACTGGATCTTATCAAAATGATACGTGAAAACGGTCGTTTGGGACTGTTGTACGTTTTAGCATTGTTGTGTGCAATAGTGGTTGCGCTTGTTTTGCACGAAATAGCGCACGGTCTTGTTGCGCTGTGGAACGGCGATCCCACTGCAAAAATGTACGGCAGGTTAAGTTTGAATCCGTTAAAACATTTTGACTTATTCGGTTTATTGATGATGCTAATAGTGGGCATCGGATGGGCAAAGCCTGTGCCTGTGGATCCCCGCAACTTCAAAAAATACAAAACCGGTTGCGTGACAGTTTCCATTGCGGGTATACTGATGAATATTGTTTTGGCGTTTATTTTTGCAATGCCATATGTTATTTTGGGTAACATAAGGATAACTTCGAGTACAAGCGATGCGGTTTATTATTTGATTGCATTTTTTCTGTATTTCAGCAGATTGATGGTGCAATTAAACGTAAGTTTTGCTTTATTTAATTTGCTGCCGTTGTTTCCGTTAGACGGATATCGCCTACTAGCTTGTTTTGTAAGTGAAAACAACGGCTATATGCGCTTTGTCCGTAAATACAGTTTGTATATTATGTTGGGGCTTATTCTGTTGGAAAACATCCCTGTTATCGGTGCGTTTACTCCGTTGAACTTGTATATAGGCACTGTCGGCGGATGGGTACAGCAAGGCTTTATTGCATTTTGGAGGCTTATATTTTAATGAGTGAGGAATATCAACAACAGTATATATTCGATGAGGAGCAGTCGGGGCTTGAACTGAAATTGACCAATTTTTCGGGACCGCTGGATTTGTTGCTTGCGCTTGTTAAGGAAAACAAAATTGAAATTAAGGATATTTTCGTTTCGCAAGTAACCGAGCAGTTTTTGCAGTATATGTCACAGCTCGGCGACTTGGATGTTGACAAAGCTAGCGAATATATGAGTATGTCGGCAACTTTATTGGAAATTAAGTCGCGTGCATTGTTGCCTGTGCTCGAAGGCTTGAACGATGACGAAGAAACTCCCGAAAAAGTGTTG
>CARAIG010000053.1 GCA_948938605.1 uncultured Eubacteriales bacterium | reverse complement strand
TGGGTTTGATAGTGTTTGCAATATCCAATTCTATCGCATTGGCGCTTGCTCATTCGGCTATAAACGGTGCTACCGGCGTTAATACTACCGAAATGGTTTTAAATATCGCTGTTTGGCCCATTGTGGAAATTGTTGCTTCCCTTGCAATAGGTGTGGGCATAGGCGCATTGCTGTCCGTTATTCCGCGCTTCTTTAAATCGCGCGATAACCGTACGATTGCAACTATTATTGCAGTAGCGTTATCGTTAGGTCTTTGCGAATTGTTTTCCGTCTTAAAGGAAGAATACGGCTGTCCGTTTGGTTTGTCCGATTTGCTTGTTTGTATGATGGCGGGCGCAACCTTTGTAAATATGCGTAAGGAAGCAACGCAAATTATGGAAAATACCGATCGTTGGACGCCGGTAGTACTAATGTTGTTCTTTATCCTTTCGGGTGCGGAATTAGACGTTACAATGTTCTTTAAAGATCCTATGATTATTCTTTGCATTGTTGTATATATTGTGGCACGTTGCTGCGGTAAATACTTCGGTACAATGGCAGGCGCTGCAATCACTAAGAGTGACCACAATGTACGTAAATACTTGGGTATAACGTTGTTCCCCCAAGCAGGCGTAGCAATAGGTATGGCTACAATGTGTAAAAGTGAATTTGAAAATGCAGGTATGCCCGAAATCGGTCAAAAAATCGTTACAATTACAATGTGCGCGGTAATGATTTACGAACTTGTAGGTCCTGTTCTTACCAAGTGGGCGTTGACAAAAGCGGGCGAAATCGATCCTGCAATTTTGCGTCAATCGCGCCGTAGCAAAAAGCAACTTGCCGCAGACGTTGCAAGCGGTATGTACGAACCGACTCAACCCGTTGAAACTGTAAACAATACCGAAACTGTCGAAACGGTTGAACAAACTGCAAAAAACGATACTGACAATATTACGGATAATAAATAAATTTAAAAATACAACTCCAAGTTGAGTTGTATTTTTAACAATAGGGTAAATATGAAAAGAAAATCTACAATGTACGAACTTATGCGTCAATCCGAATTTATGGACGACGACGGAATGAATATAGAGGAAGCCGAAGCGCGCGACGAACGCAGCGACGCCGAAAAATTTAAGGAAAAATACAAAGATTTTTACACCGACATTAAAACAGATATAAGCGAAGATTGGTAGTTTTGCAGTACAATAATTTTTTATAAACAGTAATTTAGCGAGATAATTATGAATTTAGAAGTTTCAAATGAAAACGGACTGGTATATGCGATTGTAGTAAGCGACAAAAAAGTTGTTTATGACGAACAATCTGCCTTGGATTTGCTGATTTATGCAAAATATAATGCAGGAACGAAAAATATTATAATTGACAAGAATTTGATTATAGAAGACTTTTTTGTGTTAAGCACAGGTTTAGCAGGTGCAATTTTGCAGAAATATATAAATTACGGCGGAAGGATTGCCATATACGGCGATTTTACGAAATACACAAGTAAACCGTTAAAAGATTTTATATACGAAAGCAATAAAGGTAAAGATGTTTTTTTTGTCTCCACAAAAGAAGAAGCAATTAAAAAAATGTGCAGATAAATTACAATTTATGGTTAAGTAAACGATGAAGGTTAAAATAGTTTATCTAATATTTTTCGGAATATTTATTATAGCGGGACTTGGCTGTGCAACTTACGGGTTTGTGCGGCTTGGGATATACAATGCCGCCGAAGGAGTTTCCGCTACGGTAGTTTCCGCAGAGTACGATTTTACGCACAATGAGGCAGATGTGTCGTTTGTATACGAAAAGGACGGAATGCAAACAAACGGCAGAATGTGTTTTCGCGGAAAAATCAAATACGACGATTACGGCAGACTGCCTTATTACAAAGGAAAGCAAATTGAAGTAAGATTAAATCGGGCGGGCGAGACGGTGACTTTTGGTGATGCGGAAATCGCGGCTATCGTTGCAGGAATTCTGTTTACTGCAACCGGCAGTATTTTTACGTATTGGGGCGTGTTGCGAAAGTATACAATGTTCGATTTTGCATACGATTACGAGCAAGCAATAGTCTTGCCCGAAGATGTTACGGACGAAACTCAAAAGTATGAGACTCAGGCGGATATGTTGACGAGACTGCCTCAAAAATCGCCTACGCGTATGGTTGAAGAAATGTCTGTGTGGTGGAAGCGTATTCGAGACAGATTTTGCTCATACACAGTTTGGCAGCATTTGCTTATTGTTTTGTATTTTTTATTAGTTATGCTCGCATTTGGGCTGTATCCGCTGTTTTTTGGAAAAACGGTGACCGTAGGTTTTGTGATTTCCAATGCAATTTTCGGCTTTTTCGTTGCGTGCCTGCTTGGCGCAATCGGCAAGTTTTTTTACAATTTGTGTTGGCGGATTTCAATAAAGCGCGGTAAATTTTCGCAAAAAGCGCAAGCGGTGGTTATACGGTGTGCATTCGAATCGTCAGGCGAGATAGCGTCAGGGGATTTTTCCCGCACGCATACGTTATTTAAAAAGTTTAAAGTGGTGGCTTTGGTAAACGGTAAACGTTCGGTTGGATATGTAAAAGGCAACATCCCGCCGGAAAAGGGTACTGTATTAAAGGTTTTAATCCGTCCCAACCGTTACGGCTGTTGGGTTATTGATAAGGATTAGGGGCGCATTATATTCTTATTTACGGTTTGTCAAATAAAAAAGAACGGAGTTTTGTTGCAGTAACTTCGTTCTTTATTTTTCAGTTTATTTGTATTCGTATATACTTGAAGTTTAAAATAGCAATAGTAGCGTCGCTTGTTAAAACTTTGTATCGTCAAACGGGTTTTCGCTGTAACCCGTTTTGTAACCGGGGTTGCTGTCGGGGCGTAGCGCATTGGGATAATTAATGTCGCTTTTGATGTCGGTAGTAGTCTTTTGAAGCGCACGGGCAATGCCATACGGGTTGCTTACGTCCCACAATACGCCGGAGTTTACCGATGAATTGATGTAAATGTCGCCGACTTTAAATATACGGTCAATTATACCGACTTTAACGTTGATAGAATCTATTTCGGTATAATTTATAAACTTAAAATCTATTCCTATAATTCCCGAACGGATAATTATGCGTTTGTCGGTAATGGCGTATTCCAAGTTTTTAACTTCCCTAAACGCTTTGACGGTATTTACAATCCATATCCATACAGGTGCAAGGTGTATCAAAAAGAACGGTATTACAAAACCCAATATAGCGGTGGGCATACTGCCTTTTATCATTCCGATAGTAATAACCGTTATAATAAATCCGTCTACCAATAGCCAAACCAAAGCAATAGGCAGCATTTTAACTACTGCGGCCCATACGTACGACTTGGGGTTTGGTTTTCCTTGCCACAGTACTTTTTCATCGCTGTTCAAAACGTCTTCGATGCTGTTTTTTTGCAGCGAGTTTTCATAAAAATATTTTTCGTCTATTTTCATTGCGGACTCCTTGTAAATATAATTTGTATGGAAGTTATCTTATTAAACTCTATTTTTAATTATATATCTGCAACTTAGCATTGTCAATTTAATTTGGGGCTATATTGCTTTATTGCAGTGTTTCCAAACGGATTGCGACTAAATTTGCCTTTGCAATGCCGATACAATTATATGCTTTTAGCGGCAAATTTGCAATTTGTAACTTAGGCAAACTATATAACTATAATACAACAAATTTACACATTTTTTTGCAAAATTGCTTGACATAGTTTTGCCGATGTAGTAAGATAAATAGGCTGTATCGAAACGGTATAGCGAAAGAAGCTTGAAAACAGAATAGTAGAACGAAATAAAACACAGTCAATTTATTAAGGATTTTAGCCAGCGGTTGAGAATAAGGCTC
>CARAIG010000052.1 GCA_948938605.1 uncultured Eubacteriales bacterium | reverse complement strand
GTTGCGAACGCCAATGTTTATGGAGCAAAGCGACAATAAACATTATGTTGAGCAAGCAACGTAGTTGCTACGTTTCGCCAAAGGACGGCGAATGTTGCAAAACATCTGGGAATACGGTATGTATTATTATCCATTAGTTCTTAGATCCTTCGGCTCCGCTCAGGATGACATAAAATATATTGCACTCAAAAGGACATTAAATCTCACACTCAATATAACATATATTTTGAATGCGCATTGCGCATTACGCATTTTAGCCCTTAAATTACATAACTCCGTTTTAAGCCCGTAGATGGGCGTAGATGCTAGGCAAACAAGGCGAACGCGAAGGAGTTTACTAAGCGTAAATGACTGAGCGTGAGTCCGCAGTTTAACAACGTAGATACGCCCATATACGGGCTTAAAAATAAAGTCAAGGTGTACGTCCAACTACGACACTACACACCTTGACTTTTGTAAATTTTAAATATTATTGCTCTACGGGATAAACGGATACTTGATGTCTTCCTTTGCCCGCCGCTTCAAACTTAACCACGCCGTTGATTAACGCAAACAAGGTGTCGTCTTTGCCGATACCAACGTTGTTACCGGGGTGGAAGTGAGTTCCGCGTTGTCTTACAAGGATATTTCCCGCTTGTGCGTATTGACCGTCGGCGCGCTTAGCACCCAAACGTTTACTTGCACTGTCGCGACCGTTTTTGGTGCTGCTGGTACCCTTTTTGTGAGCAAACAATTGCAGTTGTATAAACATTTATATTACCTCCAAATTGATAAAGTCCGAATACTCTGTGTAAAAATCCTGCAAACCGCAAAGCAACGTATTTAATATAACGTCGCAATCGTGTTTTTCGTCGGCGGTTAAATTACTTGGCAGAGTAAACTTTAATTTGCCTGTTTCCGCGTCGATTGTGTACTTAACGTTGACCTTAGCCACTTGAAGAAGCCCAAGTAAGCTCGATTGCAACAAGGTGGATATACCCGCGCAAACAATGTCTTCGCCCTGTTCGCCGTAGCCCGTATGCCCCGACGCTTCCACTTCGACGATGGAATTGTTAATTCGTTTTAACTTGATGTCCGTCATAGATTACAAAGTGATGGATTCCACTTTCAACTTGGTGTAAGGTTGTCTGTGACCTTGACGTTTGCGAATGTTCTTTTTCGCTTTGTACGTAAAGATGTTCAACTTTTTACCCTTGCCGTGTTCTACAACTGTGGCAGTAACCTTAGCTTTGCCGTCGGTGACAACCTTGTCGCCGTCCGCAGCCAATACAACTTCAAGTTCAACTTTGGAACCTACTTCCGCACTCATCAATTCCGTTTCGAAAATAAGTCCTTCGGTAACTTTGTATTGCTTACCGCCGGTTTTTACAATTGCGTACATAATGTTTTTACCTCCCGTATCAGAGTCTCGCTAAACTAGGGTGGACGTTATCCGTCGCTT
>CARAIG010000051.1 GCA_948938605.1 uncultured Eubacteriales bacterium | reverse complement strand
GTCGAACTGTCTGATATTTTGAACGTTACTTTAAACGAACTGCTTGGCAAACAATCGGAAACGTCCTTTGTTCCCGCTCCGCAACGCAAAAATATCAACGATATGTTTTTCCGCGTAAAAGTGCTTAGTAAAGACGGTGACAAAGTAAACGTAAACATTCCGCTTGCGCTTGCAAAAGTGTTTGTGGAAAGCGGTGCGGATTTGCCACAAATTCAAGGTAAGGATATTCTTAGCAATATCGACTTTAAGCAGTTGTTCGACCTTGTAGAACGCGGAGTGATAGGCAAAATAGTCGAAGTGCAAAGCAAGGACGGCGATTTTGTTGAAGTGTGGGTTGAGTAATGAAGATTAAAGTAAAAATCGGCAAAAGACGTGAGAAAAAGCACGTGATACGCCGTATTAATTTGGTTTTTCCCAATGCGCTGTTAAAAAGCCGATTGGCTGTCAAAATTATCCGTAGCGGTATCGAAAGCGAAAATGCAAAAGGCAAATCTGTGGCAATCGCGCCCGATTTCATCACGCACGACTTGTTAAAAACGTGTTACAAGTGTTTAAAGCAAGTAATCAAAGAGCAAGGGCATTTTAACCTTGTGGAAGTGTCGTCTTCCGACGGTACGGAAGTAATAATAAGGTTATAATAAGAACATTATTAAATTGAAAAATTAAATAGGAGTTATCCCTAATAAACGGATAACCCCTGTTTTTTTACTGTCAATAATTTTTTCTTCCTGTTAGTATATCTAAATCTTCGTCAAAATAATCCGCAATCTTACATAAATTTTCCAAACCTATTTCACGTTGACACAGTAAATATCGACTTAGGGTTTGTTGAGGAATGTTAATTTTTTTTGCTATGGACGATATGCTTTGAGTTCCTATGAGTTCGCGCAGTCTTTCGGCAAATTTTTGAGTGTACATAGAATTATCTCCTTTTTTGAAAATTTTACACCAATCGGTGTAAAATACTTGACTTACACCGATTGGTGTGATATTTTTTTAATGTAAGATATGCTTAGTCTTATGTAATTATTAATTTTCTAATACTGTTATATGTTGACGAGGTTTTAATGTTGGAATTTTTGGGCGAAAACGTATGTTACATAAAATCAAATACGTCTATGTTAGACGGCATGCTATGTAATCTTATAGGCAAACGCAAAAGTGGCGATAACGGCAACTGTAAAAGAATTAGTAATACTTTAGCCAAAGACAAACAAAAAGCAATTACATTAATGCAGACTAATACATTTATTAATTGATTTATATTTAGTAAATTTCTAATGCGGAGGAAAAATGAACAAAAAGGAAAAATATAACAAAGACGAAACCGTAACCGTTACGATGAGCGGACGCGACAGTACAAAATTTTGGGTAGCGGTTGAGAGCGAAACTAGCGAATGGACGCATAAAGGATATAAAATGGTACATATGCAAAAGGGAGGAAGTACGTTTCAAGACGGGGCATTAACATCACTTTTAAATATGGTCAAAACAGTTATAGGCATGCAAGCAAAGCACGATCCCGTAGTTATTATGACGTTTGTTAAAGAGTCATACTAAAGAGATATAATATGAAAAACATAACATTTAATGAGTTTCGAAAGGGTCTAAGCGATGCCGAACTGGAGATATTTGTTCGTAATGCATCAAAACGACGTAATGTATATTTGTTGATTTGCATTGCCCTTTACGCGGTTGCAATATTCTTTGTAATTACAGCTAATACTGCCGATTGGCTTTATGTCCCTTTGTTTGTTATTGAAATTTTAAAAGGCATTTTGTCGGGATTCGGCTGTTTTGCAAATAATATGGTTCGTTTTGTAAAAAGTAAAGGACGCAAAAGCGGAGGTATTATAAGCGTATTGTTGGCATTGTTGGGAGGTTTAATTATACCATTAGTAGTTATTGCAGTTTGCCGAAGAAGTTGTCCATACAAAACCGTTTTGGGTTGGAATGTCGATAATGCGAAACAACAGGTTGTCGATAGCAATCCTAAATATCAAGACGGAAGTAATGGTCATAAACTTATAGACGATTTACTTGATCCCAACAACAACGATCCTATAACGTTGATTGCAGATGACGGGCGATCAATATCATTTAAACAGATTGCGTTAATCCCTTATTGTATTGACGGCAAAGATGAATTGTTTGTACTTTTAAAACCGATAGATAATGTTGAAGGTATTGCAAATGACGAAATAGTTGTTTTTAAAGCCATTCCACAAGATGACGGCGACGTCAAATTGCTTGCCGAAACCGATGAACAAATTGCAGCCGATGTTTTTGAAAAATTAAAAAAAATAGTAGACGGAAACAATTAATGTTAAAAAATATTATTTGTAAAATTTATAAAGGAGGTAAAAAAAGTGTATACGGTTTACAGTTGTCGTAATTCAAAGGCAAGGTATTATTATAAGAATTACCATAGTAAATGCCCTCATTGCGGAGGTCCGCTAGATGCGGAATGTGTGAGTGAAGAAGTTTATAATACTGCACTGTAATAATTTAAATTAGTAAAATATTAAAGGAGAGAAGTATTATGGGTAGAGTTACAGTTTATGTGTGTCCAAATTGTCGCAATAGATATAAGTATAATCATGGCAAGTGTCCGTCTTGTGGTACAAAATTGGAAGCTCAAACAGTTGTAGAAGTAGAAGCAGAGTTTTAGTTTAAATTCAAACTGCTGTAAGCAAAATGCTTACGGCAGTTTTGCTGTTAGTTTTGCATTAAAATTGCATAGTTATGTCTAAGAAAGGTGACTTACATTGTAATTGATGTTAATTGACTTGAATCTTAATAAGTGCTATAATTTTATATATTGATTTGGAGAAGTATTGCGTTTTGCGAAAATTTCAAATTAAAAAATTAATAGGCACATCAATCTTAATAGCGTTGCTTGCACTTTGTTGCGTCGCTTTTTGCGCGTGTCACGTCATTCCTTGGTATATACCCATACCTTACAACGACAAGGAAATGGATGTTATTTATTCTTACATAAAGGACAAACATCTAAGCGATTCTGCGCCGTATAAAGCAACTGTAAGTTTGGAAGATGACGGCAAAGTATACGGCTACAACGTCTATGCGGAAAACGGTAAATTTGTTATATCTTATGTTGTTTACGGTTACGGCGAAGATGGGTTTTACGATAACGCATTGACGCGGGGATTGTTTTGCGACGGTAAGTTATACGAATGGGACGTACAAACCCGAACCGAAACGGTAACGGATAAGGATATTGCAGACTATTCGTTTTTATTCGAACGCGTTCGCGAAACCGTCGAATATTTTAAAACGGAAGTAATAGACGTTATGCCTTATACGGACGACAGTTACAGCCACAAGTGTTTTCCTTGGGGGTTGGGTATGGTGCAAATGTACTACACGCCTTTGGATGACAAGGAGTTAAGCATTTCGGCAAGTTGGACTGTGGAAAAGGATAAAAACGCGCAAGGCGGACTAAGCATATACGAGGCGGATTTCCGTTACTGGAAAGGGGAAAACGGCGTTAGCATAATTACATACGACGAACCGTACGGACTTGACGAAAGCATACCTAACATTATGTCAAGTTACGAACAATTAAAGGAAACGGACAGACAAATGCTTTACAAACAAATTTACGTTAAAGGGTTTGAAGACACTTTGGTGTTGGAACTGTACAACAACGATGCGGCGAAAGCGTTGTTGCAAAAACTCGGTTCGGGAGACATCACAATTACGCTCGACGATTACGGCGGGTTTGAAAAGACGGGGATGCTCGGTTTTACATTGCCGACGGATGATAAGCAAGTTACAACAAAGTACGGCGACGTAATGCTGTATCAAGGCAACCAAATTTCTATTTTTTACGGCGAAAACACATGGGAATACACGCCGATAGGTTACATTGCAGGTTATTCCGATTCGGCATTTAGGGACGTTATCCAAGCAGGCAAAGGCAAGGTTCAAATAACGTTAACTTTAAGCAAAAATTAACAGTTGAATAATCGAATTTTTTAGCGGATATGTTTATTTAGGACATATCCGCAGTTTATTGCCGTTTTAATTAGCAACGGTTAAAAGTTATTTGTATTGCAGTGTTTGTCAATACTATTTGCTGTTATTTGACGTAAAAGTCCGTTTGTGATATTATTTTGTTTAAATATTTAAGGAGTTGTAATTGTGAAAAAAGTAGTTAACGAAGTGTGCCGAATAAATATGACTGTTCTTCACGACGACGGTTTTTTGTCGCCTTATTCACCTACCGATACACCGATAATTTCTTCCGATGTGGCGGAGTTTTTGGAAAACGGCGCAAATACGTATTTGCCTAAACAAAAAATTAAACTCAATATCCACGGTGATTGTATCGATGATGACGAAAAAACCGTTTACGACAAAGCTATACGCAATTATTTTGACTTGAAGTTGCAAGGAATGGCAATTTCCTTGCGCCGTAACTTGATTGTATCGGTTATTTTTACGGTAATAGGTATTGTCGGACTTGCAGCTATGCTGTTGCTTGACCACTTTTTTAATAGCGCAATTTGGGTGGAAGTAGTGGATATATTTGCTTGGGTATTCGTTTGGGAAGCAGTCGACCAGTTTTTTATAGAACGGCGCAAACTTAACATTGAAAAGCGCAAGTATCAAGCCTTTACCGAAGCGGAAATTCAATACAACAATTAAAGTATGTTACTAGGTATATAAAATTTGCAAATAACCGTTAATTTGGCGGTTTAAAATAAATTTAATTGACGGAATAATTATGAAAAACATTTATGACGACGATGCGTTTTTTCAAGCGTATGCTAATATGACAAGGAGTAAAGACGGTTTAAAATCGGCAGGCGAATGGCATCAACTTCAACCGCTTTTTCCCGATTTAACAGGTAAAAAAGTTTTGGATTTGGGTTGCGGTTACGGCTGGCATTGCGGATACTCGGTTAAAATGGGTGCGGTCGAAGTTCTCGGTATAGACGGCAGTTATAAAATGATTGAAAAAGCAAAGCAAATAAATCAAGACGAACGCATTAAATACAGAGTTTGCGATATAATGGAATACGAATACCCTAAAAATGAATACGATTTTGTCGTTTCTAACCTTGTGTTGCATTACATTGCCGATTTAAAGGAAGTGTATAAAAAGGTATATAATACGTTAAAAGCAGACGGTTGTTTTATCTTTAATATCGAACATCCTTGTTTTACGGCGGGCGTAAATCAGGACTGGATATATGACGGTAACGGTAAAGCGCTGTATTGGGCTATCGACGATTATTTTTATACGGGAAAAAGAGAAACGAATTTTTTGGGGAAGAGCGTTACTAAACAGCATCACACTTTAACGCAAATTTTAAATACTTTGTTGCAATGCGGGTTTAATATCGAAGCGGTAGTGGAAGCTATGCCGCAAGAGTGTATGTTAACTATCCCCGAAATGCAAGATGAAATGCGCAGACCTATGATGTTGTTGGTAAAAGCGCGAAAAAGTAGTTAGTTTGCAAATTTAACGGTTAATAAATAGGAGCAAGGGTTTATTCGATCCTTGCTCTTTTGCGTTTTAATTAATTTAGTAATATAGGCGCCGTTAAAGGCGTTTGCTTTTTAAATGAATGTAGTCTTTTTATTTGTAAATTACTAAAAATAATTGCAACAAAATCCGTCAAACGTAAATGACGGTTTTGTTAATTTTTTGTTTGGATAGATACTTTTTCATAGGTTGTTTTAAAAGTATTTGCAATGCCTTGTTAGGGCAAGTTTCGACGCAGTGCATACAACGTATGCACTTTTTGTTAGGGACGCCGCAGTTAATTGCTTGTTCGGGGCAAGTTTCGGTACATTTTCCGCAGTTATTGCACAAGGTTGCGTCTTTGACTATTTTACAGCCTATTTGACTGCGGAATTTAGGTGTAAAGTTTGCAAACGGGTTTTTGCGCGAGCGGGGTATTTTAACGGTTACAGGGGCATTTAATTTGTTTAAAAGCGGTGCAAGCAAATCGAATGCGTCAAAGCGCGGCTCGTTTAGATATGCGTGCTTTGCGGGAATGTACGCTCCTGCAATTATATCGTGATTGAATTTGCGTTGAATTTCGTTCAATACGTTGCCGTAACCCATTTTGCCGTAAGTGGCAATTAAAGCCAAATGTCGGGCGCTTAATTGCGACAAAAACTTGCAAACGGTTTTAGGGACGTTTTGGCAATAGACGGGGAAAACAATTACGGCGTTTTCGTACGTAAATTGTTCGGTTTGCGTTATATCGTAAACTCCGTAGCCTGTTTGTGCGGAAATATATTCGGCTATGCGTTTGCTTTCGCCCGTGTTGGAGTAGTACAGTACGGCGTTCATTTAATATACTCCTTCATATATGCGCATTCGTCAATTTCGTCTAGCGTAAATCCAAGCGCGGTTTTCATTTCCTCCAATGCCTGCTCGCGCGGGACGTTGCCCATACTGCTAGCTAAGGCAATTTCCAATGCGGAAAAAGGTATCATACTGCTTGTCATATTGTAAAAGCGTTTAAATTGCGAATGCTCCTTGCATTTTTCTATTTTGCAACTTGTGTGTAAACCTTTTACGGAATTGTTTGGCGCAACCCAACCGCATTGTTCGGTAATAACGTCTTTAACTTTGCGCCAATCGTATTTGCCTTGCGCTAACACATCGAAGTCGACTTGAACAAAGCGGGGAATGTTTCCGCTCCAAGACGAACGCCTTATTGCTCTTTTAAGGGGTTTGACGATTTGCGGAACTTCGTGTATGGCGGTAACTACGTTCGATACCAATTCGTTGGTGTAGCCCGATATTTTTTTAAACGGATTGTCGCCGTAAGCAAGTTGCTTCATAGTTTCCAATGTGTGCAGTTGCCCGCTTTTTAACGGCGGACGTAATGTAAGCAGCCGTCCCAAGCCGATCAGTCCGTTTAAAAACTTGTTTTGCCAAAACTTGTAAGCAAATTTCGGCGCCATATGGTTGTAGTAAAGTCCCACAATTTGCGCCGATTCGTTGCCGACTGCAAAGTAGGGTACTTTTGCTTCGACCAAATCGGGGTAAAACAAAACGTATGCAAGCGACGGGCACGCACAGGTATTGTCGGCAAGTTCGTACAGTTTTTTGTAAATTTTTTTAAGGTCGCAGTCGGATATCTTGCGGGTGACGAACTCCACGTTGTCGAAGTGCTTTTTTGCGTTTTCGATGCTTGCACGCGCACAGTCGGACATAAAGGGAATTTCCCAAGTAAGCGCAAGCACACGCAGTTTTTGTACTTTTGCCAAATGGTACAAAAGGTATGTCGAATCCTTACCGCCTGTGTAAAATACCGCAACGTCGAAACGGGATTTTTTGCAGTGAGTAAATGTGTTTTTAATAGGCGTTATGCTTTTTAAACGGGCTGTTTCGTCCTTTGTTTGGCATAACGGACAACGCCCTTGTTCGTCAAATTCCAGCCCCGGTATAATGTAGTCGTTAGCTGCGCAGCTTATGCAAAACGTCGCTTCGTCCAAATTTTTGGGAGTGCTTTTTAACTGTTTATCCGTAACTATTTGTTCGCCCACAAGGTGTTTTACGGTTTTAAGGTCGGCCTCGGACAGCTCGCAAGGCAGCTTCGAAATTACTGCAAGTTGTTTGCCGTTAATTTTTACTGTGTTGCAAAACATTTTGTCCTTGTTGCGCAAGCCGTAGTAGCGCAGCGTTTTGCCGTCAATTTTCCATCTGTTTTGTAAGTAGTACATTTTGTCCCCTCTCTACATTGTTTAACTACGCAAAAACATTGTTAGTAATTATAATTATAACATTTTATTGTTATTATTTCAATACTTTATTGCAAAAGCAGGCGTTATGTGTTAAAATTTACCTATATTAACAAGGACGGTGCAATTTTATGGCAATAGACGAACGTAAACTTAACCAAGCAAAAGGCGTTTTTAATACGCTTTGTTCTGCATTAGATAATAAAAAATGGAAATACAACCCTGATAGCGAAAATTTAGTTGTACGTACGGGCGCAGTCGGTGACGACTTGTCAATGAAGTTGTTTATAAAGGTGGATGACGAACGCGAATTGATGTATTTAAAGTCCCCAATGCCGTTTACCGTATGTCCCGAACGCATTGCGGAAATGGAAACGGCGCTTAGCATTGCAAACTGGTCGATGCTTAACGGCTGTTTCGAAATGGACCGCCAAGACGGTTACTGCGGGTTTAAACTTGTAGTAGTGTTTATGGACAGTTTGATTAGCGAAAGCGTGTGTAAATACTTAATTAATATGTCCTGCCAAATGGTGGACAAGTTTAACGACAAACTGCTTGCCGTTGCCGAAGGTAAGATGAGTATTGCCGAGTTTGAGTCATTTGCAAAATCCTAAACCCGTATAAGGGCGCATCTTGCGCCCTTTTTGCGCTTCGGTATCGGTCACGTATGTCTGTATACGCTCCCTTACCGTGCGCTTAAATAAGTCCGCAATCTGCAACCCTTCTACGGGTTTAGGGAGTAATTGATTAAATGCGCGTCTTGCGCCCTTTTTTGCGTTTCGTTTTGTATCCCGTACGCTTAGCAACGTGCGATTAGAAGTCGCGCAATGTGTGGTTATTATGTTTTTTATAGCAACCTTTAATTGTGCTTGTATCCGATAAAAAAGAGTTATCCCTTTTGAGATAACTCTTTTAGTTTGCTTATAAATTTAATTTACGTTAAGCGGCAATTCGGCAATTAGTCCTTATTTGCAAGGTTCTTGTATTTTTCCAAACGTTGTTTTGCGTCTTGTTCGGATTTTTCAAACAATGCTTCGGCAATTTCCGGCTTGGTTTTAGCAAGGGATGCGTAACGGGTTTCGCCCTTGATGAAGTCTTGGTAACTGCCTGTCGGATCTTTGCTGTCCAACGTAAACGGGTTTTTGCCTTGTTCGATAAGGTCGGGGTTGTAACGGTAAAGTTGCCAGTAACCGCAATCAACCGCCTTTTTAATTTCTTCTTGCGATTTGCCCATGTTGATACCGTGGTTAATGCAAGGAGCGTAAGCAATGATTAACGACGGTCCGTGGTAAGCTTCCGCTTCGGTCAATGCCTTTACAAGTTGGGGTTGGCTTGCGCCCATACCGACTTGTGCAACATATACGTAACCGTAACTCATAGCCATCATACCAAGGTCCTTTTTCTTGACGCGTTTACCCGCTGCGGCAAATTTAGCAACTGCGCCTGTGGGGGACGATTTACTTGCTTGTCCGCCTGTGTTGGAGTAAACTTCGGTATCCAGCACCAATACGTTTACGTCTTCGCCGCTGGCAAGTACGTGGTCAAGTCCGCCGTAGCCGATGTCGTACGCCCAGCCGTCGCCGCCGAAAATCCAAATAGACTTTTTAACAAGGCAGTCTTTTTCGGACAAAATTTCCTTGACAGTAGGTCCGCAAGCGGGGCAGCCTTGGTACTTTTCAAGCGCGGCAACAAGTTTTGCCGACGCAACTTCGCTGGCTTTTGCTTCGTTTTTGTTGGTAAGCCATTCGTCAATTATCGCAACGTCTTCGGGGTAGTCTGCCCACAGTTCTTTAAGGGAAACAAGTTTTTCCGTCAAGCGTGCGCGGCGTTGCGCATAAGCAAGGTTGATACCGTAACCGAATTCGGCGTTGTCTTCGAACAAACTGTTAGCCCAAGCGGGACCTTTGCCTTCCTTGTTGGTGGTGTAGGGGCAAGTGGGGGCGGATCCGCCGTAAATGGAGGAGCAACCCGTAGCGTTGGCAACAATCATTCTGTCACCGAACAGTTGAGTTACAAGTTTAACGTAAGGAGTTTCGCCGCAACCTGCGCAAGCGCCGGAAAATTCGAACAAGGGTTGTTTAAATTGACTTCCCTTAACGGTTGCAACGTTCAATTTGCTTTCTACTTGGTTAACCTTAGTCGAGAATACATGGTTAGCCTTTTGTTCGTTGATTTGTTGTTCGGCGGGTTTCATTTCCAAAGCCTTTTGTTTTGCGGGGCAAGCACCTGCGCATACTCCGCAACCGGTACAGTCAAGGGGACTTACTTGGATACGGAATTTAGCGCCCTTAATGCCTACTGCGGGCTTGGTAACAAATCCTTCGGGGACTTCTTCGTTTTCGTCAATCAATACGGGACGGATTGCCGCATGCGGACATACCATCGAGCATTGGTTACATTGAATACAGTTTTCGGGTATCCATTCGGGTACGTTAACTGCAATGCCGCGTTTTTCGAATTGGGTTGTTCCTGTGGGAACTACGCCCGCTTCGTTAAATGCCGATACAGGCAAGCTGTTACCTTTTTGTTCGACGATAGGACGGACAAATTCTTCGTAATACTTGCTTTCGGTAGGTTCGGGCAGCGGTGCGCCTTCCTTAGTTGTTTTCCAAGCTGCGGGAACTTTTACTTGGTGTAATCCCGCAATGGCTCCGTCAATAGCAGCCCAGTTGGCTTCGACAACCTTTTGACCTTTTTTGCCGTAGGACTTAACAACCGCTTGCTTCATATATTCTTCCGCTTGCGCGTAGGGGATAATGTCGGCAAGTTTGAAGAAAGCCGCTTGCATTACCATATTGGTGGATTTTGCCGAACCGGCGTTCATTGCAATGTGAAGTCCGTCAATGGTGTAGAACTTTAACTTTTTCTTTGCAATTTGACGCTTCATTGTAGCGGGCAGTTCGTGTTCGAGTTCTTCGTCGGACCAACTGCAGTTAAGCAGGAACGTTCCTCCGTCTTTTGCGTCAGCCAAAACGTCGTAACGGGTTACGTAACTGGGGTTGTGGCAAGCAATAAATTCCGCTTGGTCGATTAAGTAACTGGACTTAATGGGGTTTTTGCCGAAACGCAAGTGCGAAACGGTAAGACCGCCGGACTTTTTGCTGTCGTATTCGAAGTAACCTTGTGCGTACAAATCGGTGTGGTCGCCGATGATTTTAATGCTGTTTTTGTTTGCGCCGACGGTTCCGTCGCTGCCCAAACCGTAAAACTTACAACGGGTTGTGCCTTCGGGTACTACGTCGATCATTTCGGTAACGGGCAAAGACGTTCCCGTTACGTCGTCGTTGATACCTACCGTAAAGTGGTTTTTCATTTCCGTTTCAAGGTTGCGGTAAATGGACAAAATCATCGAAGGAGTAAATTCCTTGCTTCCCAAACCGTATCTTCCGCCTACGACTTGCGCTTTGCGTCCTTGTTCGGCAAGGGCGGCAACAACGTCTAAGTACAACGGTTCGCCGAGAGATCCCGGTTCCTTAGTGCGGTCGAGTACTGCAATTTTCTTGACCGATTTGGGCAATGCCGCAACAAAGTGGCTTGCCGAGAACGGACGGTACAAACGTACTTTCAAAACGCCTACTTTTTCGCCTTGCGCTACAAGGTAGTTGACGGTTTCTTCAACGGCTTCCGCTCCGCTGCCCATAATTACGATTACTTTGTCGGCATTTTTAGCGCCTACGTAATCGAATAAGTGGTAATTGCGTCCCGTAAGTTCGGAAACTTTTTCCATATACTTTTCAACGATAGCGGGGGCGGCAAGATAGTACTTGTTGGCCGCTTCTCTGTTTTGGAAGTAGATGTCGGGGTTTTGCGCCGTACCTTGTTGTTGGGGATGTTCGGGGTTCAACGCGCGTGCGCGGAATTCTTCCACGTACTTCATATCCAACAATTTAGCCATATCGGCGTAGTCTATTTCGTCAATCTTGGATACTTCGTGGCTTGTCCTAAAACCGTCAAAGAAGTGGATAAAGGGAACTTTTGCTTCCAATGTCGACAAGTGCGCTACAAGCGCCAAGTCCATAGCTTCCTGTACGGAGTTACTGGATAACATTGCAAAACCCGTTTGACGGCACGCCATAACGTCAGCGTGATCGCCGAAAATGTTTAATGCGTGCGCAGCCAACGCTCTTGCCGATACGTGGAATACGCAGGGGAGCAATTCGCCCGAAATTTTGTACATATTGGGGATCATCAACAACAATCCTTGACTTGCCGTAAAGGTGCTGGTAAGGGCTCCCGCAACAAGACTGCCGTGTACTGCGCCCGCAGCACCCGCTTCGGATTGCATTTCCGCAATTTTAACCGTTTGTCCGAACAGATTTTTTCTTCCGCCCGCTGCCCATTCGTCGGCAACTTCTGCCATGGGCGAAGAAGGAGTAATCGGGTAAATAGCCGCAACGTCGCTAAACGCATATGCAACGTGCGAAGCAGCGGTATTACCGTCAATAGTTCTCTTTGCCATATTTTTTCCTCCAAAAAATTATAGTTAAATTTATGTGACGGGTTAAAAACCCATACATATGAATTATAACCTTTTGCGCCGACTAAGTCAAGAGTATGGTTAAAAATATATAATATATAATTGTTTGTTATTACCGCATAATTGTTATGAAAATTCGGCAATGAGTGTTAATGCAGTAAAACTTACCGTATTGTACGCTTATCGTACTAACGACTATTTGTTTCGCGAAGCGGCAATCAATACGGCAAAACTAATTGCCAAACAAACAATTCCCACTATAATCGACAGCATTGTTTAGCGTTTAGTTGCAGTTTTTTGCTTTACAGTTTGTTTCAGTTTGCGGTTAAGCGGATTTAAAATGTCGGGTTGCGCAAAAAAGTCGCACGCTTTTACCGTACGTGGAGTACTTGGCGCAATAAGCTTTTGGTAAGTGGTTTCAATGTCAAAATCTTCAAACGGATTAAATTTCATTTTAATGTCCTTCCTTGTTTTGATGGAATAAGTATACCACACTAAATATGACAAATATTTGACATCTTTTTAAAAATATTTAAACTTTTTTAGCGTAAAACTTGACAACTAGTTGTCAGTGTTTTAAAATATATTCGCTCGGGTATTCGTCCGAAAAAGGCTTCGCTTCGCTTGCGGACGCAGAAAAGACTTGAAAGTGACATTAGCGTATTTGCGTCCGCTCGCTCGTTGCAGATTATTTTCGGACGAACACCCTCGCGCCGAGAGCTAAGCGGTGACGTTGTTTTTAATGCGCAATGCAGTATCGTATCGCGTATTTGCCTAAAAACGGTTGGGAAAAGGTTTAAATGCATAATGCGTAATGCGTAATGTCGGCGACATTAATCAACCACGTGTTACAAATTAGTGGATACGCTACGCTCGCAATACTCGACTTTGGCTCGTTTCGGCAAAAGACGCCGAAGACATATATGTAAGGGCGTTCGCAACTGCGTTGCTCGGCTAAGGACATAATATATAATGCGCAATTATTATATGTCATGTTGAGTAAGCAACTTAGTTGCGCATCGAAACATCTAGGTATACAGTATGTACGATTATACTGTTGGTTCTTAGATCTTTCGACTACGCTCAGGATGACATATATTTTAATGCGCATTACGCATTAATAAAGTCCGACCGCGACGGAAAACAGATTTGCCAACGGCAAATCCCGTCGCGCGATTGGTCGGAACAAACAAAAGGAGTCAATTATGCAAATACCTGTTTTAGTAGGAATGTTATCGACGTTATTGTCGGCAGACGGACTTGTCCGCGCCGACGAATTGGCAAAAAAATTTGAAATGAGCAAACGCTCGGTATACCGCTATATCGAAATGTTGTCCGAAGGCGGTGTGCCTATCGAGTCCTGCTTGGGGCGGGGTGGCGGTTGGCGCATAATGGAAAATTACAAACTCAAAGCGACGTATTTTACCGAGGAGGAGTACAACCGACTGGTGTTTTCGGTGCAAAGCTCGTCGTTGCAGGACGAAGTAACGCGCCAAGTGTCGCAAAAGATTCAGGGGTTAAAACGTACTCACGCCAACGCGACGGTACTTAAAAGCGAGCAGTTTATCGTCGACTCGGACGATATTTCGGTGGGCAATCTTGTGTCGGTTTTTTCCGAATGTATAACGGACAAGCGTCTTTGCGAAATAGAGTATCACGCAAAAGACGGCAGCGATTCGGTACGCACCGTCGAACCGTACTGCTTGATACTTAAAAACGGAATGTGGTACGTTTACTGTTTTTGCCGTCTGCGCAAGGGGTTTAGGTATTTCAAACTGTCACGCATTGTAAATTTAAAGCAGTTGGATAACTTTGTCGGACGGGCGTTTCACGCGGACAGCAGCGTAATACAAACCGACGTCTTGCGCGACAAGGAAATGTGCGAAGTTATTTTAAGCGTCGAAACGTCCGCTTTGTCTAACTGCGAGGAGTGGTTGGGGGTTAACGCCGTAGCAAAGTTGGGCGAAGGGTACATTGCAAAAGCAACCCTGCCTTACGACGAAGTTTTAATAAACAGGGTTTTGTCGCTGGGGACGGGAGTGCGCGTGGAAAAACCGCAAAGACTTCGCCTTGCGGTTGTGGAACGGTGTAAGCAGATTGAAAAATATAACAGCGTAAATGAAGATTGACTTAGCAACGTGATATTTTAATCCTGAAACCGAAAGCGTCTATTTACGTATAATAACAACACTTAACGCCGCTAAAAAACTTTACGGCGTTTTATCTTGTGTTGCTACTATGCGTATTTTGCGGTATAGCAGTAAGGAATGTTGCCAAAACTTTGCAGTGTTTAATTTTAAATTGCTAGGTGTTCAGTATTATTGATACAACTTTGTCGGTTCCGTACAACGCTTGGTGTTGAGCGCGTTGTTTAGCCTGTATTGCTTGACGGCTGTTGTAAGCGGCGTTTACTGCGCTTGCAAGTTTTTGCGTAAGGTCGCCGTTGTCGGTGCACGTTATTCCGCAGCCGCGTTCTGTAAACCATTGCGCGTTGTTGACTTGTTCGCCGCGCGAACACTTTGTCAGCGGTACGGTAACAAACGGAACTTCGGCTAGCGTCAGTTCGGCAAGGCTTGTCGATCCCGCGCGCGTTAGGCAAACATCGCAAGCGGCAAATATATCGGCAATGTTTGTTACGTATTCCGCTTGCTTAATAAAGTCGCAGTTTAACTTTTTGCCTTTGCCGGTGGATACAAATATATCAAACTTGTCTGCAAGTTGCCTGTTTGCACAAATTGCTTCGTTCAATGCTTGCGCGCCCAAACTTCCGCCCGTTACAAACAGTATCGGTTTTTTACCGTCAAATCCCATTGTGGCAAGCCCGCGCGCTTTGCTTCCTTGCATTATTTCTTCGCGGATAATCAGTCCTACGACTTGGGCTTTTTTGTCGCAGTCGAATGCGGACAAAAACTTGTCAGCGTAATGTTTGCAAATTTTGTTTGCAAGCCCTAACGACATATCGCTTTCGTGAATTATAGTCGGTATTTTAAGTTTTTTTGCAGCGATAATTACGGGTAGCCCTGCATATCCCCCTTTGCTGAATACGACGTCGGGCTTGATTTCGCGCAAATGTTTTTTGCTTTGATTTACGCTTTTAACAAGTTGAAACGGCAAAAGCAAGTTTTTTAATGTCAGTTTTCGGCGCAGTTTGTCGGCGGAAATTCCGTAGTACTTTTTAATTTTGCCGTTGTCGACATAGGGTGCGACAAGCCCTTTTTCCATTCCGTCTGTGCCGATGTAGTAAAGTTCGTGGTCGTAAAGTTTGTCTGCAAGCGCTAAGTTCGGCGTAACGTGACCGGCGGTTCCGCCTCCGCAAAATACAATTTTCATACGCCTAGTATATGTATTTCCGTTTGACAAAATGCGACAAAATTGAGTATTGACACAAACGGTTAAAAATGGTAAAATGCTATACGTTAAAATTTGCTTGTGTATGCGTTATCCGCTAACAGCGCCTAAACTTTAGGGTGTCCGAATCTCACGTTGCTAAGGCAAATTTCTATGTCGCTTTCATTCAACATAATGTATAAAAGGATAAAGGGGAGTATTAAATGGAATTAATGGATTTTACGTCGCATGACGGTCGCAAAATAAAAGTTTATATATGGGATCAAGTAAAAAACGCCAAAGCGGTTGTTAAAATCGCTCACGGAATGGTGGAGCATTCGGCACGTTATGACGACTTTGCCAAGTTCCTTAACGGCAAAGGATATATTGTGGTTATGAACGACCACCGCGGACACGGTTTAACTGCCGAACACGACAGTTTGGGCTACGAAGAAGGGGATATGTGGACGAACAACGTCAACGACCAATTGGCATTGCTCGATTACTGCCGCGAAAAGTACAATTTGCCATTGTTTATGATGGGACACAGCTACGGCAGTTTTGTAACCCAAGCAGTAGCGGAAGCGCATCCTGACGTAAAAGGTTTTGTGCTTGTAGGTTCCAACTATATTAAAGGGTTAAGTTATACCGCTTGCGGAGTTGTTGCCCGCAATATGTGTCGCAACAAAGGCGGACGTTTCCCGGCGCAAACGATAGTCAATTTGTCGTTTAAACAGTACGAAAAGCGTATCCCCGGCAAAAACGCTTGGCTTAACCGCGACGAAGCGGAAGTTAAAAAGTACAACGAAGATCCGTTTTGTTCGTATGTTTGTTCGGCAAACTTTTACCGCACGTTTATGGCGGGCATAAAAAAACTGTACAAAAAGGAATATTACAGTCAAATAGATACCGACAAGCCCATTTTGCTTGTAGCGGGCGACAACGACCCCGTAGGCGAATACGGCAAGGGCGTCAAAAAGCTTAATAAGTTTTATTCGGATAAAGTGGGCGTTAAAGACGTTACTATGAAGTTGTACGAAGGCGGACGCCACGAAATACTTAACGAAACTTGCAAAGCGCAAGTTTACGACGACATTGCCGAGTGGCTCGATTCTAAGTGCTAACAGGCTGTTGTCGAGTTTTGAAGCGTAAATAAAATGAAAGTTATAGTGGTGGAAAATTACGCCGAACTGAGCAAAATTGCTGCCGAAATGATTGCCGAAGCCGTAACGGCTAACCCTAATGCGACATTGGGGCTTGCTACCGGCTCTACGCCGATAGGCTGCTACAAACTGCTTGCTGAGTTTTGCCAAAGCAAACGTATCAGCTTTGCAGGCATCAAAACGGTAAACCTTGACGAATATGTAGGTTTGGGCAAAAACGACGTCAACAGCTACGCGTATTTTATGCGCAGCAAATTGTTTGACCACATCGATATCGATTTAAATAATACGGCTATCCCCAACGGTTGCGCCGAGGATATAGTGCAGGAATGTTTGTCGTACGAACATATGTTGTCCGTTCTTCCGCGCGATGTGCAAATATTGGGCTTAGGCAGTAACGGGCATATAGGTTTTAACGAACCGTACACGCCGTTTGATTGTTCGACGCATATTGCGGAGTTGTCAAGCAATACAATTGCGGATAATTCCCGTTTGTTCGAAAACTCCGACGACGTTCCCCGTAAAGCCATAACTATGGGAATATCGGACATTTTGCAGGCTCGCAAAATAATATTGCTTGCAAGCGGCGCAAACAAAGCGCAAGCGGTTTACGATATGGTAAAAGGCAAAGTGTCGCCTAAATGTCCCGCAAGCGTACTTCAACAACATTGCGATTGTACGGTTATAGCGGACAAATCCGCCGCCGCATTGTTGTAAAATCTATTTGCTTGTAAATTGCACAATTTGCTTTAAACGTACGTTGCAAACGCTTAGTTATTCTTTGCCGTACACTTTTTGTTTGTGTGTCCGATTCTGTGTCTGACACAAAGACGTAGAATTGATTGCTGAGAGTATACTTAAATTTTAAATATTAAACTGATAAACGACTGCTAATTAATTTAAGCCGTCGTTTTTTTTTTATCGTTGATAGGTTTATTTTGATCTTTGCGTTAATTTTGCGATGATTGTTTTTTTTTTGTTTTGTAGGAGTGTATTAAATTATTCCGTGTTAATAGTGCAATGTTTACTATTTACTATATTTGATTTGGGGCGGTTTTGTCGTGTCAGGCTGTTTTCCGTCGTCTGTCAATGCATATTTATGCAAAATGTATGCATAAATATACATTTTGTGCATATTTATACAAAATATTGTATATGACCGAATATATCAGCCAATTTAACGAATTTTTTGTGAATAAATATAAAATATATGCTTGCAACGGGTACGCTTTTGTGGTATAATTTAAATATTGCAAAAGCGTATTTTTATGCAATTTTTGCCAAAAATTTCAATATGCGCTTTAATACGTCAAGAGGAATTTTCTCGGAGGAATACAATGAGTAAAACTTACGAAGCAAAAGACATACAAGTGTTGGAAGGGCTTGACGCCGTCCGTATGCGTCCCGGTATGTATATAGGTACTACCGGTAACAAGGGACTTCACCACTTGTTGTGGGAAATTGTCGATAATGCAGTTGACGAAGCCACAAACGGTTTTGCCGATAGGATAGAAATTACATTGCACCAAGACGAAAGCGTGACCGTATCGGACAACGGGCGCGGTATCCCCGTAGACATTCACCCGCAGTTAAAAATATCCGGCGTCGAAGTGGTGTTTACGCAACTGCACGCAGGCGGCAAATTCAACAACGAAAACTATACTTATTCGGGCGGGTTGCACGGTGTAGGCGCAAGCGTAACAAATGCGCTGTCAAGTTGGTTAACCGTAAACGTCTATAAGGACGGCAGCGAGTACGTTCAGCACTTCCATTCGGTGGAAGATCCCGAACGGGGCAAAATACTTTCGGGTGTGCCTGTCGATCACCTTACAAAAGTGGGTCCTACGTCTAAACACGGTTCGACAATTACGTTTTTGGCTGACAACCGCGTATTTAAAAATATCCAAATGGATAGGGAAGTTATACACAAGCGTGTCAAGGAATTGGCGTTTCTTAATAAGGGTATTACCTTTGTCCTTACCGACGAGCGTGCCGAAGACGAAGACGGAATGACTTTTTCCGAAACGTTTTGTTACAACGGCGGCTTGCGCGACTTTGTAGTGTACCTTAACGAAAACAAGGCGCCTTTGCACCTTAACCCTATGTATTGGTCGGGCAAAAACAGCACGTTGGAATTGGAATTTGCTTTTCAATACACTTCAAATTATACCGAAAACTTTATTTCCTACGTTAACAATATTCCTACCGGCGAAGGCGGTATGCACGAAACGGGATTGAAAACCGCAATGACTAAGGTTATGAACGATTATGCCCGCAGCAAAAACCTGCTTAAAGCGAAGGAAGATAACCTAATCGGCGAAGACTTCCGCGAAGGTATAACGTTGGTTATGTCGGTAAAAATGGCAAACGTTCAGTTCGAAGGACAAACCAAAACAAAGTTGGGCAATGTCGAAGCGCGTATAGCGTGCGAAGCATTGGCAACCGAAGCGTTGAACGAACTGTTAAACAACGATCCGACTACTGCGGAAACGATTATTAAAAAGTCTATTGCTTCGGCAAAAGTGCGCGAAGCCGCCCGCAAAGCCAAGGAAGTTACCCGTCAAAAGAACAGCATTTTTAACAGCACGTTAATAGGTAAACTTGCAAGTTGCACCGGACGCGACGCCAAAAAGAACGAACTGTTTATAGTCGAAGGCGATTCGGCAGGGGGTAGTGCCAAGCAAGCCCGCAACCGCCGTTTCCAAGCAATACTGCCTTTGCGCGGCAAACCCTTAAATGCCGAACGCAAACGTATCGACCAAGTACTTCAAAACGAGGAAATACGTTCGCTTATTTCCGCATTGGACACAAGCATAGGCGAAGATTTCAACATAGACGACTTAAAGTACGACAAGATAATAATTTTGTCCGATGCCGACCAGGACGGCGCGCACATCAGGGCAATTTTGCTTACTTTCTTCTTCCGTTATATGAAGGAACTTATAACCGAAGGTCACGTATATATAGGAATGCCGCCTTTATACAAAATATCCAAAAAGGATAAAGTAAAGTACGCTTACGACGATTACGAATTGCAGGAAGCAGTGTCGGAATTCGGCAGGGGGTACGACTTGCAGCGCTACAAGGGTTTGGGCGAAATGAACGCCGAACAGTTGTGGGAAACGACAATGAACCCCGAAACCCGTACGTTAATGCGCGTAACAATCGAAAATTTCAGCGAAGCCGAACGTATGGTAACTACTTTAATGGGCGACCAAATTGACGCCCGCAAGCAGTACATTACCGACAATGCGGACTTTAATAAGGATAAGGATGCTCTCTTCGACGAATTCGTCTAAGCCCGTATAGCGGCACGTCTGCTTTGTTAAACTGCGGACTCACGCTCAGTCACGTACGTTTAGTACGCTCCTTCGCGTTCGCCTTGGTTGCCTCGTATCCGTACCGCTCTACACGTTTAACGCATTAGTATATTTGCCTAGCATCTACGCTAATATATGGACTTAGGATAAAACCATTTAGAATGTAAAATGCATTACGCATTAATTCAATTCCAACCACAATTCTGCATTGCGCATAAAAAGGAAAATTACCAATGAAACAACTAGATATATTCGATTTGGAACATAACGACATCGAAAAAATGGAAGACGGCAGTAATCTTATTACTAAGCCTATGGAAGTGGTAATGCACGAATCTATGATGCCTTACGCCGAACACGTAATTTTAGACCGTGCTTTACCCCGCGTAGAAGACGGGCTTAAACCCGTTCAGCGTCGCATACTGTATTCGATGTACGAACAAGGCAATCTTCCAGACAAGCCCACGCGTAAGTCTGCCCGTATCGTCGGCGACTGTATGGGACGGTATCACCCGCACGGCGACTCGTCCATTTATGATGCAATGGTGCGTATGGCGCAGCCGTTTAGTATGAATGTGCCGTTAATTATAGGACAAGGCAACTTCGGCAACATCGACGGCGACAGTGCTGCCGCTATGCGTTATACCGAAGCTAAACTGTCCCCCATTGCGGTTGAACTGCTGCGCGACATTGAAAAGGACACGGTTAAATGGAGTCGCAACTTTGACGATACCACTAAGGAACCGGATATGCTTCCGGGTCGCTTCCCCAACTTGTTGGTTAACGGCGCAACGGGTATTGCGGTAGGACTTGCCACCAATATTCCGCCGCACAACTTTGCCGAAGTCATCGACGGCGTTGTGGCGTACATCGACAACAAAAGCATTAAACTGTCGCAAATGATGCGGATAATCAAGGGACCCGATTTCCCCACAGGCGGACACGTAATCGGCGGCGAAGGCTTGCTTCAAGCGTACGAAACGGGCAAGGGCAAAATTATCATTCGTGCCAAAATGCACGTGGAAGTTGCCCAAGGCGACAGACGTAATATTGTAATTACCGAAATTCCCTACGGCGTAAACAAAGCCGACTTACTTATTAAAATTGCTGCATTGCGTGACGAAAAGAAAGATATGTTCCAAGGCATATCGGATATTGTCGACGAAAGCGACAAGGAAGGTATGCGCGCCGTAATTAAATTGCGCAAGGACTGCGACGTAGACAAGGTTATCAAAAACTTGCTTAAATACAGTAACCTGCAAATGTCTTACGGAATTAACATGGTAGCAATTGCCGACGGCAAACCGCAACTTATGGGGTTGCTGGACATTATTGCTTATTACGTAACTTATCAGCGCGACGTTATTTTGCGCAGGTCTAAGTTCGAACTGGAACAAGCCAAGGAACGCGCTCACATCGTTCAAGGGCTTGTTATAGCGGTTCAAAACATCGACGAAGTTATTCAAATTATTAAAAATGCGTCTTCTACAACCGACGCAAAGGCTAAATTGCGCGCCCGCTTCGAATTGTCCGATAGGCAAGCGCAAGCAATACTGGACTTACGTCTTGCTCGTATTACCAAGTTGGAAGTAAACAAACTTGTTAACGAACTGCACGAATTGGAACGCACAATCGAACGTCTTAACGTAATTATCAACAGCAAGCGCGAACAAATGGATTTAATCAAGACCGAACTGCTTGCCATTAAACGCGCTTACAAAACTCCGCGCAAGTCGGAAATGTGCAAAACTATGGACGACGTAACCGTCCCCAGCGAAACGGACGAAAAACCCGTCGAAACGGTAGTTGTGGGTATTGCCGCCGATTACGGCATCAAGCGTATCCCGTCCAAAAACTTCAACTTGTCCAATAAGGATGCGATAGGGGCATCTTCGTCGGAAATTTTGACCCACGCAATCGAGTGTCAAACGGACAGCCGCGTAATGTTTTTCAGTAACTTGGGTAACTGTTTCCAAACAACGGTGGGCGATTTGCCCGAAGTACGTTACCGCGATAACGGCGTATTTTTAAGCAAGTTGTTTAGCGAAGCCCAAGCGGGCGAAATTCCTGTCAGCGTGTTTGTTTCCAACAAGGACGAGGAACCGCGCGGCGAACTGCTTATTTACACCCGTCAAGGACTTATCAAACGTTCGGAATGGAAGGAATACCAACTGCTAAAACAAGCGTTCCAAGGCTACAAGGGCAAGGAAGGGGACGAAGTGTTTAAGGTGGAAGCGGTTATTCCCAACAGCGACATATTCTACGTAACCAACCGAGGCGGCTGTACAAGGTTCGAAACCGTCGAAATTCCGCTTCAAGGACGCGTCGCCGGCGGTGTACGTTGCATTAACCTTGCCGACGACGAATATGTAGTGTACGCAGGACAAGTCGAACGCGACAAGGGCGATGTGTTGATGATTACCAACCGCGGATTTTTAAAACGTCTTAACGTCACCGAAATTACCAAGCACGCCCGTAACTGCAAGGGCGCAAAGGGTACGGAATTCGGCGTAAACGGCAGTTCGATAGTGTACGCCAACTACGTAAACGAACGTCACTTTAAAGTTGCCATATTCGACAAAGCCAACGTTTGCGTTGTTGATTCGTCCGAAGTTTCCGTCGAAAGCAAAAACAACAAGGGCAAACTGCCCAAAGGCAAAAAAGGCGGCATAGCGGTGGAAAAGATTATATGCTTTAAAAACTCTGCCGACAAATTCTAATTTTGTTGAAAAATATTTAGTTAATATATAAATTATGTAAAAGCCTTGCCACAAATTATAGTAGTGGCAAGGCTTTTTGTTATTATCATCGGTGCGTATGTTAACTTACTGTGTTTATTTTGAAGCGATTGATAATGCTAGTGAAATAATTAGTCTTTGACAGCGTTTACATTTAGATGCGCTTTTTTGTAATTTTGTTATGGTTTGTTATTTGCTAATGTTTCTACGTATGATATTTAGATAATCGGTTATAGTGTTGCAGTTATTTTGTTGTCGTTCCAGATAACTGGCTATTTGTTCGTAGTAGCGTTGACGTTTGTTTGCGTATTTATCTATATCAAGTATTTTAGACATAGTTAAGTAGTAGTTGAGTTCTACGTTGTCGGCGAATTTAGGATTTGTTTTTAAGTTGCAAAAGTTATTGTGGAGTAATTTCCACGTTTCAAACGCATTTATTGCGCTTACCTTTTTGTTATTATCGCAGTCTATTCCGCTTTTATGCGTCATATAAGCGTAAGCAAATTCACTTTGTGTGTATACGTATGCTTTTAGAAGATTTGCAAAGTCGTTGTTATTATGTGAAGCGTAAAAGCCGTTTGTTAAAATGTTTAGGCTGTGTAACGCTTGATTGTTGTGATCAAGTATTCTTTTGCATAAATCTAAATCTTGAACTTCAATACTGTTCATTAAATAATGGTATAAAGTGAAACCGATATTTTCGTGAAGACTTGCATTTAACCAATATTTGAATTCACTGTCATTTAATTCGTTGCAGTCGTCAAGCAAATCATCAAATTTGTATACAATTTCTAATGTTTCGCTTTTGTTTAATATATTATTAGTTTTTGAAAAGAACTTTCGGTATAAGTTAAAACACTGCTTGCAGTAACGCAAAATAATGCTCAATTCTGTACAACTGCTACTAGTGCAAGCGAAAAATTTGTCTACTAGCATATTTGTTTCGTCAAAATCGTCATTGAAGTAAACTGCTTGTGTATAAAAAAGTAAATATTGTGCAATTTCAAAAGTTGAACATTGTTGTGTCGTCAAATATGTTTCTAAAATATTTTTAAATTTGTTCCAATTGCATATAATGTCAATTTTGTATCCTTCAATTAGGTGCTTTTGACTTTTAACAAAACTTTCCGTAACGGTTTGTACTAATTTATCGCTGTCCTCGCTCAACAAAAATCCCGTTGTCCATAATCCGCGTAAATCGCTAGGAATAAGCATATCGTTTTCGGTTATATCTATGTAATAAACAAATATTTTTTTGCATGTTAATTTATTTGCCATATATCCAAATTCAAAAAATAGATTGGAACTTATTTGTTCGGTTTGCTTCTTTTTTTGAAATAGAAATATAGCTTGTGAACACTCGTTCATTTGCGAAATAATTGTCGAACCGATAAACAAAGAATTGGGTTCTTCATTATTTCCCCCAACGATAGAATTATATCCTAAATCATTAAGTTTATTTGCGACGGCAACGGCATATTCATTTGTACCGCTCCAACCGATAAATATTTTATCTTGCATACGTTTATCCTATTTAGTAATTTTAGCTTTTAATGCGTTTATTTTTGTGCCTTGCGCACGGAATTTACTTTCGTATTCGGTAACGACGTTGTTTTCGGCGTTTTCGTCTAAATCGTATGTTATATCGTACACTTCGTAACCGTTTTGCTTTAAGCTGTCAATCGACCACTCGAAAAACTCCAAATTGTCCGTCTTTTGGGTGATTATTCCGTTTTCGGTCAACAAGTATTTGTACAGTTCAAGGAAGTACTTGCTTGTAAGCCGTCGGTTTGCGTAAGTCTTTTTAGGAAAAGGGCAGGAAAAGTTAAGCGCTATCTGTTCGGCGCAGTGCGCAGGCAAAAAGTAACGTAAGTTTTCCACTCTGCAATTAAGGAAGCGTACGTTTTTTATTTGCATTTTTACGGCGCTTTCGCAAGCAACGACAATTACGTTGCTCAGTTTTTCTACCGCAATGTAGTTTTTGTTTGGGTTTACGTTTGCCGAGCCTAACGCCCAAGCGCCCTTTCCGCAACCTAATTCCAATGTTACTGGAGCGGTGTTTTTAAATACGTCTTTTATATTTATTACGCTTTTTAATTTTTCTTCTTCGCTTAACCTAAAAAAGCCGTCACCTTCGCGCGCAAGCAAATAATCTTTACACGCGCCGATGCGTTCGTCTAGGTGTTTTTTTAATCTCATTCGCATAAACTTTTTCCTGTTGTTGTGTAGTAAAATTGCTTCGATGTAATTGTCGACGTTAATTAACGGCGTTTAACCGTTATTAGCCGACGGTTCTACCCGTTTTAAGTCGGCAATCCAGGTTTCGGCGGACGCGTCGGACGGCATTGCCATACCGGTTTTGGATATATCTACCGAACCTAGTTTTACGCCGTCGGGCGAACACGAACGTTTAAACTGTTGACTAAAAAACCGCCATATAAATTTGGTTAACCATTTGTATATTGTTTGCGGATTGTATTTGCCTGCAAAGGACAATTGTGCAAGTTTAAACACTTTACTAGGTGCAAAGCCTTTGCGCAACAGCATAAACAAAAAGTAGTCGTGCAGTTCGTACGGACCGATTACGTCTTCGGTTACTTGCGATATTTCGTCGTTTGCCGTCGGTGGCAGCAGTTCGGGGCTTACGGGCGTATCCAATACGTCAAGCAATATGTCTTTAAGTTTTTTGGGGCTGTTGTCCGCTTCGTACCGTATAAGCGCTTTAACCAAGGTTTTAGGCACCGACGAATTGACTGCGTACATCGACATATGGTCGCCGTTGTATGTGCACCAACCTAACGCTAATTCGCTCATATCGCCCGTACCTATTACAAGTCCGTCTGTTCCGTTTGCAATGTCCATTAACACTTGAGTCCGTTCGCGCGCTTGCGCGTTTTCGTATACGGTGTCGTGTACGTCAATGGGGTGATTTATGTCTTGCAAGTGTTGCGTGACCGATTTGGTTATGTCTATTTTTTGCGCCGTTGCGCCGATTGCTTCGATTAGTTTAAGCGAATTGTTTAAAGTGCGTTCGCTTGTGCCGAAGCAAGGCATTGTTATGCCTATAATATCGCAAGCAGGGCGGTTTAACAGTTTTAACGCTTTTGCGCATATCAGTAGAGCTAATGTGCTGTCGCTTCCGCCCGATACGCCTATAACCAGTTTTTTTGCATGCGTGTGTTCTATCCGCTTTTTAAGTCCGTAAGCAAGTATGTTAAAAGCATTACTGCAAACGGTGTTTAGTTCCGCTTTGTTTGTCGGCACAAACGGAGCGGGGCTGTAAATTCGGCTTGTTTCGCTTGCGGGCAAGTCGAAGTAAACGGTTAAATGTTGATTGTCGTCTTGCGTGCGTCCCAGCCGCGCACGTTCGTTAGCAATAAAGTTGAAGTCAACTTCCGTCTCGGCGTAGCACGAAGTAAACGGTTTGCATTCGGCAACCGTTTCGCCGTTTTCGCATATCAGGTTATGCCCCGAAAATACCGTTTGACTTGTCGATTCGGACGGCGAAGCCGAGCAGTATGCGTAAATTACTCCGCACATTCCCGATTGAACTTCGATCATCTTTTTGCGGTATTCGCTTTTAACTACGGTTTCATTGCTTGCCGACAAGTTAAATATTGCGTTTGCGCCTGCTGCGGTATGCCGTTCGGACGGGGATGACGTAACCCACACGTCTTCGCAAATTTCTAACGCAAATTTAATTTCAGAGTGAAGCCTGTTTGCAAAAATTATGTCGCTGGCAAAGGGAATTTGCTGCCCGCATACCGTAACGTAACGGCTTTTGCCGTCAAATTCGGCAAACAAACGTTTTTCGATAAATTCGTTGTAGTTGGGCAAATTGGTTTTGGGAACAATACCTAAAATTTGTCCCTTAAATAATACCGCTGCGGCATTATAAAGTTTGCCCGTGTCGTCGGTCAACGGCAAACCTACAATGGCTACTATGTTCCATTCGGCAGATTTTTCGGCAATGCGCAGCGTTTCGGTGACGGCGGACTTGCGCAAAGCGTTTTGAAAAAACAAATCGCCGCAGGTGTACCCCGTTACCGAAAGTTCGGGAAACAGCGCAATTTTAACCCCGTTGTCTTTTGCTTTTTTTAGTTCGCGTATAATTTGGTCGGCGTTAAAAGTACAGTCGGCGACTTTTACTTGCGGTGAAATACACGCAATTTTTACAATGCCCGTATCGACCGAGCCGTTGTCCGTTTTGCAGGCAATTTCGGTTTGCGCCGTAAGATATTCCACCGATACGTCTAATGCTTTGGCAAGTTTGTCTAACTTGTCGGGCTTTATTTTTTGCAGTTGACCGCACATTATTTTGTTGATTGTGCCAAGCGTCAATCCGCTTGCTTGGGATAATTCCTTTAAAGTATATCCTTTTTGCTTTTTTGCATCATTCAGTCTTTTAACAATGTCTTGCATATTTGCCTCGTAAAATTTTGTTATCAATAATTATAAACAAAATTTTCGCTTTTTTCAACTGTTTAATATAATATTTTATAAAATCAATAATTTGTTGTTTATTTTTAGATAAAAATTATAATATTAAGTATAAAAAAAGGTTTAATTGCAAGGCTAACAAATTATGTTACATAAAATAATTTAGTACAATTAAATATAACAGGCACATATGGCAATTAAAACTCATACAATGTTAATTGAAAAGGTTGACATATGTACAGCAAAACTTACGGCAACGGCAAAACTGTGCTGTATTTGCACGGGTGGGGCGCAAGCGGTCAAGCGTTTGAACCGGTTGTTCGGCACTTGCCTAATTATTTAAATATTACGGTCGATTTCTACGGTTTCGGAAACAGTCCGCCTCCGCCCGAACAAGGCTTTACCGTATCCGTTTACGCCGACAAAACGGCGGAATTTTTGCGTGGTTGCAACCAACAAAAAGCGGTAATCGTAGCGCACAGTTTCGGTTGTCGCGTAGCCCTTGTTATGGCGGTAAAATACCCCGAATTGGTGGACAGGATGCTGTTGTTCGCACCTGCGGGATTACGTCGGTTTTCTTTTAAACGTTGGGCAAAAGTCCGCCTTTACAAACTGCGCAAACGGCTGTGTAAACGTAAAAAATTGCAAGGCGGAAGCGACGATTACAATGCAACTCCCGATGCGTTAAAAAGTACGTTTGTTAAAGTTGTAAATCAGGATTTATCCGCTTACGCCCGCAAAATACGCTGTAAGACGTTAATTATTGCCGCTAAGCAAGATGCGGCAGTGCCTTATAGGGACGCAAAGCGTTTGCATAAACTTGTTAAAAACAGTGACTTTACAGGCATTGACGGCGACCACTTCGCTTTGTTTTATATGCCCGAAGTTTACGCTAAAATTATACGGTTATTTGCGGAGGAGTAATGGTTGTAGCATCTATAAACACGCTTCTATATTTTGTGCTGTCGTACGAGTGTTTTAGACGGCTTCAAGGATCGAATTACCGTCCGCAACGGGGGTATTTCAAATTGCTGCTTACGCCGTATTTCGCCGTTTTATTGGCAATTCAAGGGGCGGTTTTGGCGGTGTATTTTTGCAATTTTCCCGAATGGATAACCTGTATTTTGTACGCCGTTCCCGCCGTTGTTTTTGCGGTTATCCCGCACAAAAGTCCCCTTAAATTTACCAAACGGATATTGCGTTTTGCCGTTGTCCAACTGGCATTGAGTTTTGTTTTGTGTTACTTTAACATTGTAACGTTTTGCGTTGCGGCGTTGCCGATAATATCGCTGGTGCCGTTAGTAATATGTTTGCCGATAGACAAAATAATTGCTAACTACTACATAAAAAAAGCCGTTAAAAAAATTAAACAAAGCAATGTTACCGTTGTAGCCGTTACGGGCAGTTACGGCAAAACAACCGTCAAGGATATGTTGACTGCGCTTTTGGACGACAGTATTTCCCCAATGGGCAGTTGTAACACTCCGCTAGGCATTGCAAGTTTTATTAACAAAACCGACTTGTATTACGTAAAATACCTTGTGTTGGAGTTTGGCGCAAGGCGTAAAGGGGATATTGCTGAACTTTGTAAGTTATTTAGTCCGTCCTATGGCATAGTTACGGGCGTTTGTCCGCAGCACTTGTCCACATTCAAAACTTTCGATAACGTTATTTCCGCTAAAAGCGAACTTGTTAAAGGTCTCCCCGAAAACGGCGTATGCGTACTGAATTTCCGCGACGAAACGGCAGTGACTTTTAAAGACGTAGGAAGTTGCAAAAAGGTTTTGTCTAACGAACTTGCCCAAGTAAGTTTGGACGGCATTGACGTCAACGGTTCGCGTATTAACGTCAAATACGGCAAAACGGAAAAACAAATTGCATTGCCCCAAATAACTGCGCATACTGCCGATACGTTTGCTATGTGCTTGACAATGTGCCTTATTTTAAAGCAAAACTTTACTAAAACATTGGCGTTAACAGCCAACGTTAAACAAACCCCGCACCGAATGCAAATAAGTAAAGCCGCAAACTGTTACATCATAGACGACGGCTATAACGCCAGCCTTGCGGGAGTAAAAAGCATATCGCAAACATTGGATAATTTTACGCAGTTTAAAACCGTCATTACGCAAGGACTTGTGGAATGCGGAAATAAACGCAAGGAATACAACGTGCAGTGCGGGCAAATTTTAGGACAGTCGTGCAATGTTGCAATAGTGTTGGGCAGCAACAAAAAGTACCTTGCGCAAGGACTGAACGACAGCGGCAGTAAGGTAATATTCGCCAAAAACTTAAAGCAAGCGGTTGAACTTGCTCAACCGTATTTGAACGGCGACAATTCGATACTGCTTTTCCAAAACGACTTGCCCGACTTCTAAGCCCGTATAAAGGCGCATCTGCATTGTTGTGCTTACGTTTTGCCTAGGTCGTGTATGTCTTTATACACTCCCGTCGGCAAATCCGCGCCCGCCTAGCATCTACGCTCATCTACGGGCTAAGGACGGGGTAAAAAACGCCTGCCGTGTTAAACATCATCGTATGGCGGGCAGACTCTTGCCCACCGCACATTGTGACCTTTTCCGTCTTTGCGAGCGAAGCGAAGCAATCCAGAATTAAACTCAACCTTAATTACGCATTGTGCATTGAGCATTAAAAATATATGTCATCCTGAGCGGAGCCGAAGGATCTAAGAACCAACGGGATAATCGTATATACTGTATTCCCAGATGTTTCGACTCGCAACTACGTTGCTTGCTCAACATAATGTTTATTGTCGCTTTGCTCCATAAACATTGGCGTTCGCAACTGCGTTGCTCGGCTAAGGACAAAAAAGCAGCGACCTTTTAATTTGTAACACGTAGTTGATTAATGTCGCCATAATTACGTATTAAGCATTAAACACCCTTTCCCGTTTTTGCGAGGAGCGGTAGCGACGAAGCAATCCAGTTTATTAAAACTAACCGCAATTCCGCATTAATATATCATTACAGGAGTCATTATGAAAAACTTAACCATCATATACGGAGCAAAAAGTTGCGAACACGCCTTTCGTGTTTAACCACTAAATTACAGGAGCCATTATGAAAAACTTAACCATTATATACGGAGCAAAAAGTTGTGAACACGACATTTCCATTATTACCGCTTGTCTTGCCAAGGGGTATTTTGCCGACTTCAACGTATATTGCGTCTACTTAGACAAAAACAATGTAGCGTATTTGGCACCAAACAATTATACTCCCGCAATGCACATTAGCGGTCGGCTTAAACAAAAAGTCGTGTTTTTGTTCGGCGAACGGGCAATAGGCGTACTCAAACATAGCCGTATATGCAAACGCATACCTATCGACGCAGTCGTTAATTGCTGTCACGGCGCTAATGGCGAAGACGGAACGGTTGCCGCCATTTGCGGATTGTTAAACGTGCCTGTTGTGGGTTCGGATATAACTTCAAGCAGTGTGGCAATGGACAAAATCCTATCAAAAATTGTAATGCGCGGTTTGGATTTACCTGTTGTGGACGGGTTTGAAGTAAACGCAAACAATATCGACCGATTAAACGAACTGACAGCAAATTACACCTATCCGTTAATAGTCAAACCCAATACGCTCGGTTCCAGTATAGGTGTTGCGGTATGCAAAACGTTTGACGAACTTAAACACAACCTTGACGTCGCTTTAAAGTACGATGACAGGGTATTGGTGGAAAAAGCGTTGACGGATTTTTGTGAGCTTAACTGTGCCGCAATGCGTACGCAAGGCAGTGTGCAAATAAGCCGAGTGGACATTCCGACAACGGCAAACGACATACTTACCTTTGCGGATAAATACGTAAACGGCAGTGCGGACGTTCCTGTCGTAAACGTTTCCAACGATGTTGTAAACCAAGTTAAATCGTTAACGGCGCAAATTTATCAACAAATATGTTTTAGCGGAGTTATCCGCGTGGATTATTTATACGATAAATCGGCAAACAAGTTGTACGTAAACGAAATAAACAGTATACCCGGTTCCCTTGCCTACGGTTTGTTTAGCGACGTTTACGGCATTACCGAGTACGGCAACGCGCTTGAAGCGCAAGCGGAAAGCGACTTTAAAAAACGTTGCGGACTTGTTACGTCGTTTGCTTCGTCTGTGCTTGACGCAGGGCGCGGCAAACACGCTAAAAAGTGAGTTTGCCTACAAGATATTGCAAAATACTTGTCAATTTATTTAACTTGTGATAAAGTAATAGGGCAACAGACTCGACGCACAGTATAGCGTTTTATGTTGCCCGCGATACTTGTATTTACAAAATTTGTTTTGTATAATAAAAATTCGGTTCAATAATTAAAAGCCGAATGCAATGCTTATCGTATAGCGGCTAGTGCTCTGAACCCAATACACCATATCCACAAAGATTTGTCTAGGGATTCAAGTCGATAGATAAACAAAATACTGTTTTTGAAAACACAGCGGTTAGTACGTTGGACTCGATACGGCGTCTTCACAAGGCTCTGCCTTGTATAACAGGGGTTCGAATTCTTGACTAATATTAAACAAAATTAAATTGTGTAATCATAATTAATGGATTATTGCAAAATTCATATAAAACTAAATATGGCTCTATCGTATAGTGGTTAGTACGTTGGCCTCTCACGCCGATAACAGGGGTTCGAATCCCCTTAGAGTCACCAATGTTGGAAAAGTCCGATACACCTAAAACGGAATATATTTTCGTAAACGGTTTAGTGGACTTTATCGCATACCAATAAGGAAAAAACACAAGGTATATGCCTTGTGTTTTTTCTATGCCCCCACCCAAGAGGAAACCCACCCTATAAGCCGTTAAAACGGCAAGTCGCTGTCGTCGTCAATAGGTACGAGCGAAAGCGGCTTTTTTAATTCGCCCGTATGTTTGTTTACGGGCGTTTCTTTGCTTATGTCAAAGTTATATACCGCCGTTATTCGCCGTAAAAACGCCGCCCAAGTTTTTGGCTCGTCGTTTTGTATATTCTTGTATTGCTCCATAAGCGGTATATTTGAAACGATATAAACCGTATCATAGCAAGCAACGCGGTTATAGTGTCGCCCTCGTATTCGTATAGGTTGCCCGTCCAAGTAGTCCAATATTTCCGAGATTTTGAAAGAACTGCGGAACTCGTCCAAGAATAAAACTCTTTCCCCGTTGTAATCGTCCACCCAGCCGAACTCATAATTTGTCGTTCGGTAAACCTCGTCATAGCCGTGTTTCTTAAAGACATAACTTGTTTTGCCGCAACCCGCCGAGCCGTATATATAGTAAACTTTCATATCGCGGAAAACTCTTTTATATTTGTTTTCCAAATGCGACTGTCTAAATTCTTTTGCCCAATTCATAACCCTAATAAAGCGGTTGCCGTGCTTTTTTGAAAGTTCATAAAAACTCAAATCATTTTCAATATCTTTCATTATGTCGGTTAAGTCTGAACGCTCGCCAACCTCTGCGTATTCGCCCCACTCGTAGTATT
>CARAIG010000050.1 GCA_948938605.1 uncultured Eubacteriales bacterium | reverse complement strand
GTATTCCTAGATGTTTCGACTTCGTTCGCAAGCTCACTGCGCTCAACATGACATATAAAATGCGTCACCGCAATTCCGCATTGCAACTAAATTCCTAGATGTTTCGCAACATTCGCCGTCCTTTGGCGAAACTCCGCAACTTTGTTGCTACGCTCAATATTGCATAGTGTTTATCGCAATTTTTAGCCTTTGGCATAAAACATTTTCCCCTTGCATACTGTATGTCAAGGGGGTTTTTATGTCCGAAACAAAACAAACTCAGCCGTATGTAATCCATTGCGAAAACAACCTGCTTACCGTAAGCGGCGTTGCTAAGGTTATCGAAATTACCGAACGCGAAGCCCAACTCAAACTAACTTCAACCACCCTTTCCGTCAAAGGCGACGGAATAAACATAACAAGTCTAAACAACGACAAAGGCGTCGTAACATTGCAGTACAGCCGTTTGTCGTCCTTGTCGTTTAAGGGGACGGGTACGGTCGGCTTAAAGGGGCTGTTTAAATGACGCTTGGCGAAGGCGTACAACAGTTTCAAGTCTTTGTTGTCTTTGCCGTACTGGGTTTCGCTTTAACGGGCGTGTATCTGTTCGGTATGGGCTTATTCCGTTCGCGGCTGTCCGTAATAATATTCGACGCAGTTTTCGGCTCTGCGTCAATTTATGCGGTTCTTGCGGTAAATTTGGCGGTAAACAACGGCGAATTTAGGCTTTTCATATTCATCGGCATTGCGTTAGGTTGCGCAATATCCGTTTTTACTTGCAAAACTTTGCTTGACAAGGCTTCTTCTGCGTTGTATAATCTGTTTACAACTTGGAGGGACACCTTAAATGATACGCATATTTCGCAGCAAAAAAATAGCAGTACTTATAGTGGCGGCGGCGGTAGTAGCACTTCTGCTGGTGTGTATGCTGCTCATAACGCTGTCTCAAATGTCGTCGCTAAACCAAAGCGCGGTAAATCTTCAAAATCAAATCGAAAAACTCAACGGTCAAAAAATCGAACTGAACGACCTGTTGGAGTTTATGAAAACCGACGAATACGTAAAGCGTTGGGCGGAAAACAACGGAAGGATGTCCGAAGACGACATACTGTGGATAGCCGACCAACTGAACAATAACAAGTAACAAACCCCACCCTTCCCCAAACCAAGGGGTAGGGCTTTTTATTTCTTTCTCTCATTCGACGGCATTATGCAAAATAATGTTTTGCAGTACCGTATCAGTAACTATACTGTTGCAGTCCGTTAATTACGTCTGTCAAAAAAATGTTTTAGTATCGGTGCATTTGGCTATAATTATTACAAAAGGATAAAACAAAACGTGTCAAATAATAAACAACCCAAACGTAAAAATCCCGTACTTGCGCGCAAGTCTTTAATAGGACTGGGCGTAACCTTTTACGGGCATTATTATTTCCGCCGTAAGGTTCGCTTGGTATCCGACGGCGCGTTAAAGGATATAAAGCCCCCTTACGTAGTGGTAGCCAACCATTCGGGTTTTGCCGACGTCGGCGGGCTTATTATGGAAGCGTATCCCAATTGCATTAATTTCGTCATATCCCAAACGCAAATCGTCAAATGGCCCAAAACAATATATAAAATGGGCATTTTGCCCAAAAAGCAGTTTTCCGTCGATACTTCCCTTATCCGCGACATTAAATACGTTTTGGATAACAACCGTATCGTAGCCATCTACCCGGAAGCAAAACTGTCGGTAGTAGGCACTCCCAATATAATAAAACCCAACATAGCCAAATTAATAAAACTGCTCAAATACCCCCTTGTCACCGTCCGCTTTGACGGCAGTTACCTTCACAAACCCCGTTGGGCAAACGGCAAACGGTACGTCCCGCTAAAAGTCACCGCCCGCTTGGCGGCAAGCAAGGATGACATTGCCAATTTGTCTGTCGAACAACTGCACAATATCATTGTGGACGACTTGTACTACGACGATTACGCATATCAACTTGCTAATAATATAGTAGTGGACGTCCCCGACCTTGTGGAAGGTTTAAACGGAATATTGTACAAATGCCCCGATTGCGGCGAAGAATTTGCAATGACTGCCAAAGGCAATGTTTTGCGTTGCGCCAAGTGCGGCTCGTCCGTCACGCAAAACACTTTGGGACAGCTCGTCGGCGGACGTTTTGACAAAGTCACCGATTGGTACGCGTGGCAGCGTCAATGCGTAATGGACGAAGTGTCAAAGCCCGACTACGCCTTTACGGTAAATTTCCGCGCCGAAAAACTTGTAAAAAGCAAATACGTCGATTTGGGCGACGCAACAATCACTCACGACGCAAACGGCATTACGGCAGTTTTCGGCGGTAAAACGCTGTTTTACAAGGCGGGCGCTTTTTATACGCTGTCTTTTAATAACGATTACTTGTATTTGCCCGCAAATGACGCCGTATATCGCTTTAAGCGCCTTGAAAAACTCGGTTGTACAACCAAGTATAACCTTGCAGTCGAATGCCAAACTGCCTTGCTGGAAGGCGTGTAGCGGCAATATAAATATATAATAATGTTTAACTGCTCCCTTGCGTTTGTTTGGGGGCTTTTTTTGTTTTTTTTGGGGGGGGGGGGGGAAGGGGCAAAAAATAATATTTTTTAAATGATAAACTTCTCAACGGTTCAAAATATTATTATTCAACAGCGAATAGTAGTAACAGTAATACGGCGGTAACGGTAGACAGCAGCCAAGGACATGGGACGCAAAAAAACCCGTTTGTCATTAACAATATTAACCAATGG
>CARAIG010000049.1 GCA_948938605.1 uncultured Eubacteriales bacterium | reverse complement strand
GTAACTTTTATGTTAAAGCAAAGCGATGTAAAACTAAAATAAAAAAGATTGTAACAGCGGTGAGAAAATAAAACGAATGATATTGATGTTTATGATAATATATACTCTAAACAGAGCAAGCGTAGTGGTGTTTTTGAATCGCTTTCGGCAAATCAAAAATTCGGTGCAAAATATAACTGCCGAATATTTATTTTGTATACTTTTTTTCCAGTTTTGCTAAAAAATCGTCAAAATCGTGCAGTTCGCCCCTGTCCGCCTGCGCTTTGCCTTCCATAATTTTATTGTACATATCCAGCGCAAGCATTTTTTGTTCGTATGCCGCCATACTCATAACAACCATATCGCCGTAACCGTTTTTTGTAACGAAAATAGGTTCGTTGGTGGCATTGCACATTTCGGAAATTTTAGTAGTGTCGCGTAAATCTCTTATAGGGATAATTTGTGGCATAATGTTCCTCCTGTATAATACTATGCAACAATTATAGCACAATTATGCGACGCTGTCAAAAATATTTACCCACATTTGTGGGTGTAGAATACAAATACTCGTTTATGTGATAGTATATAAATACTTTTCACAATTGTGGAAAGCAATATAAATGATTAAAACTTTTACAAACAATGCTAAACAAGGTCGATTGTAAAACGGAAGATGTAAGATGTGAATTTGGTGATTACGATAAAATATAAATGTTATCCATAATTTGGAAAAATGGTTTGTTTTGTCTGTATACTTTAATTAGTTTTAGATGTTAAGTGAAATTTTTTGTTGTAAGCAAAAAGCATTAGTTATTGTTACATTTTAGTCAACAAATGTTTTCCATAATTATGGAATTGCGATAAATATTTTAAATTTTATGATATATTGATATAAATAGTTTTAATTAGGAGTGATTTATGAGTACTAAATTTACAATTAGGCAGTTATTGACGGAAAACCCTTGTGCGCTGGTTGCAATGAACAACAACGAGGAGCAGGTGCGGTTAATGGACGTTTTGTCCGACTTGGAAAATGAATTTAAAAATCTCAATGACGACAAAGTTTGGAAATTATTTAAAAAATTTCAAGATGCGGCGGACGCTCTTGCCTACGAAGAAATGTGTCGCTGTTTTGAAAACGGCGTAAAGTTCGGGGTTATGTTTGGAATGGCGCTTGCCGAAGATTAGTCTTTGCAATGACCGTTGAAAATACTGTCGTACCGAAGTATGTAAAATCAAAACAGTTTTAAAGCGTGTCTATCTCACCAAGCAAGTAATCGCACGATACGTCAAAATATCTTGACAGTATTATTATAGCGCCAGAATTAGGCTGACTGTTGTCCAATTCCCAACTTGCAATTGCACTTTGGCTTAATTTTGTTTCTTTTGCAAGTTCAGCTTGTGAAAGTTGTTTTTCGATTCGCAATTCTCTTAATCGGGTTGATAATTTACTCATATAATAAGTTTACCATAAAAATGGTTGAAATGCTTGACTTAACCATAAAAACGGTTATAATGTTATATATTAGTGGTTTTTAAAGGAGTGTAGTATGAAAAACAATTTTATAATTAGTCAGTTATTGACGGAAAACCCTTGCGAGCTGGTTGCATTGAGCAACAACGAGGAGCAGGTACGGCTATTGGACGTTTTGTCCGACTTGGAAAAGGAATTTAAAAATCTCGGTGATGACAAAGTTTGGGATTTGTTTAAAAAATTTCAAGATGCGGCTGACGCTCTTGCCTATGAAGAAATGTGCCGCTGTTTTGAAAACGGCGTAAAGTTCGGGGTTATGTTTGGAATGGCGCTTGCCGAAGATTAGCGGGTGTTTTTGTCGGGTAACGCTTTTTTGTGTTTTAAATACGGTCGGCTTGACGGTGAGCGGTTTTGTGTGGTAACATATACATATGAACGTACAACTAAAACCAAACGAAAAATTGGAAGATTTGCAGTATAACGGCTTGCAGATTATCCAAAGCGACGCCGAGTACCGTTTTACGACCGACGCGGTGCTGCTTGCAAATTTTTGCAAGGATATGAAGGGCAAACTGTGCGTGGAGTTTTGCGCAGGAAGCGGCGTAATAAGTATACTTGTCGCCGCTAAAAAATGTCCTAAAAAAGTTGTTGCAATCGAGTTGCAGCAAAACCTTGCCGATATGGCAAAGCGCAGCGTAATATTTAACGGTATGCAGGACGTAGTGCAAGTGGTATGCGGCGACGTTTTAAATGCGCCCAAATTAATCGACCACCCGGCAGACGTAGTGGTGTGCAATCCGCCGTACCGCCGTATAGGCAGCGGGGAAACGCAGCTTGCGCAAAACATTGCGCTGTGCCGTCACGAAATTGCAATTACTTTGCAGCAAGTAATCGAAACCGCTTCGCAAACGCTTAACAACCGCGGTACGTTTTACTTGGTGCATCAAGCGGAACGCATTGCGGAAATTACGGCAATTTGTTACAACAACCAACTTGCGGTTAAGGAAATTGTCCCCGTTTGCCCGCGCCAAGGCAGGGAGCCTAATTTGGTGCTTGTGAGAGCGGTAAAATGCGGCGGATGGGACTGCAAACTGCGTTTGCCTATTTACGTGGACGGTTAATATATTGTGATGTTTTAACCGCATTGCTTTGCTAACGCTTGCAATAACAAAATATATAATGCGGAATGCGGTAACTTTATTAAAGTATTCGATTTGCTCCTAGATCCTTCGACTCACTGCGTTCGCTCAGGATGACATATATTTTCAATGCGCAATACGTAATGCTCAATGTTCAATGCGTAATGCGGAATTAAGGTTGAGTTTAATTTTATTGTGCGGCTACGCCTAGATGTCTCGGCTACGCTCGACATGACATAGAATTAATACGTAATGCGGAATTAAGGTTGAGTTTAATTTAATTCTGGATTGCTTCGCTTCGCTCGCAAAGACGTAAAAGTACACAATGTGCGGCGGGCAAGGGTCTGCCCACCCTACGAAGAATTGATTATTCATAATTAATACATTTGTAATGCGGCTCGTATTACTCGCCTAAATGTCTCG
>CARAIG010000048.1 GCA_948938605.1 uncultured Eubacteriales bacterium | reverse complement strand
CTTTCATTTTTTGTCCTCCGTTTGTGTTTTTGTTGACTGGCAGGTCATACTTATTATACACAAACGGAGTTTCTTTGTCCGTCTCATCGGTAGAACCTTTACTGAACCCCGCGACTATCGCGGGGTTTTCGTATACAAAAAACACCGCAACTCATAAGAGTTGCGGTGTAATGGTATTATTCTTAATGCTGTACTATAATGCAAATAATACAGAATAGAGTTATTACTCCAATAGTTATTCCCAATGCGCCTACTATACTTAAACTTGGTCTTACTTTAAATTTTTTATAAAAAAGATAAAATGAACCAAAGAAACTTGCGAGAATAATTATTAATGTACTTAAGCCAATAATAAAATCTTCATTACTTATACCAACATTTCCAAAAAGAGTTTCTATTGTGGCTTTAAGAACTCTCTCAATAATTTCCATAAAATGATTTCTCCAAACAACATCGCAAGATTGTTTATTGTTTCTGTATTATGTCTATAAATAGTCTTTCCCAAAGTAACTAACGGAGGAATAATACTCTTTATCCATTTCGCCGAATTACCAACATTAACAAGAGAATTCAATTTACCAAACCCAATAACTGCAAATTGAATTACCGAAGCACGTGCAAGTGACTGAGCAGTTTGCTTTTGAAGTTCTTCCATCGTTAAGTCCATATTCTTTACTTGATAAATACCGTGCATAAAAGTATTTAATCCGTTTACGGCAACAATAGCACCTTTTGCTGCCATTTTTACAAACATAGATCCTGTACCAGCACCAATTGCAGCGGCAGCACCATAGGCGGCACTTGTAAAGGTTTCAACTGCAACATCCCAAATATTTAAATTATCTATGCCGTTGTTGACGCATTGTCCAATGATTTCACCGACACCACCAACAACACCACATATAACAGTTGTTGTCATTACGGCTGCTGCGCTTACACCTAATGCGCCAGCAACAGCACCTGCTGTAACAACGGTTAATGCAGTTATAGCAATAACTAAAGTTACGGCACCAAGTATTTTCCAGAAATGTCCCCAATTCCAAGTACCTTCGGGATCAATTGCCATTACAGGATTATTCCCGCAATACGCATATAGGTTGAGTCCGCCTAATGTTTCAGGGTCAAGATATTCTATGCTGTCGGCAGAAATGAAACGACCAAGTTCGGCATCGTAGTAACGGGATTGTAGGTAGTACAAGCCTGTTTCTTCGTCGAAGTAATATGACCTATAACGGAACGCGTTGAGTGTTGCAATGCCGTCTTTATCTTGAAGTATTTGCGTGTTACCCCAAGCGTCGTAGACGTAATGACCTACTTGTTCTAACGTATTGTCGGGTAATTGCTTGTAAATGTGGGTAACGTCGCCTTGTTTCTTGCGAGAATCGTTAAGCGGCGTTAACGTACTTGAATTTGATTACAAAATACACTATTTCTAATAAAATATAAAAGCAATAAAAATTAGCACATATTTTTAACGGATATATAGCCTATTCATTTTGAGCGGGCTTATTGTCACTGTTCGGTTCGGTCGAAGTTGCAGCGTCAACTGCACCTTGTACGTCAACGGCAATTTGCGAATCGGCAGAAGTATCCGCTTCAATACTTGTATTTGTAATGTCATCTTGTTTAACATTGTCGACATCCGATACATCGTATTCAACTTCCTGCTTGTGCGTTTGCCGCCATTTGCCTATGTCCGTCAAGATACATATAAAAAACGTCTTGTCAATTACATAAATAATTGCCTTACAAATAACGCCGATTACCATACCGAGAATGGGAATCCAGCAAAAAATCATATTGACAAAAGTCAGCACCATTTCTACCGCAACCATTACGCAGTAAATAGGCAAACCTATTACCAAACAAAGTGTTTTTGCCAAACAATATAAAACATTTTTACTTGTATAGCGGAAAATCCAACTAAACCGTTCCGAATAATATTCTTTCATATCTATATTTAACCTTTATAAAATTGTACAATACAAATTGTTATATGTCAAGTCATTAATAAACGACCGTCCCGCCACGACAAAAACTTCGTTAACACAACAATTAATACAATCGCAAAACGACTTTTAAACATATTATATTTTATAAGCTTAGCAACGTGAAATTCGAACACTGTAAAGTTTAGGCGGTGTTATGTGCGGTTATTCGGCGTAACTACGCACTCACAGTACGTTTAAACCAAACAAAAAGTTTTACAAAATAATACAAAAAAAACCATTGACATTATGACAATTAAAAACTACAATAGAATTACAATTTAACTAATCCGGTAGGTGAGGCTACCACGAGGATATGGGTTGCTACCGACTTGGCGAGGAGACTCGCAACGTATGGTCAACAGGTGATGTCGAAAACAAGGCATAACTTAACGCAACTGCACCGCCCCGTGATGCTAAAACTTGTAATGGTTGGCGTTTTGTTTCGGCATAAACGAAACATATTTTCTGCGGCTGTTACAGGACGCAGTTTTTTTATTGCTTATCACCTTTGGAAAAGGAGGCGCGCAGTGGAATACAACGAATTGACGGAATTAATTGAAAAAATATCCGCATTGCTTACGGAAAAAAACTTCCGCGCAGTCAAGACGATATTAGACGACGAAATGCCGCAAGACGTAGCAACGCTGCTGGAAGAATTACCCGACAAAGATATGCCGGTAATTTTTAGACTGCTAAGCAAGGAACAAGCCGCCGATACGTTTGTCGAAATGTCATCCGACAGTCAAGAAATGTTGATAAACGTATTTTCCGACAGCGAAATCAAAGCCATATTTGACGAAATGTTTGTAGACGATACGGTAGACATCATCGAAGAAATGCCCGCAAGCGTCGTCAAGCGCATTATCAGTCAATCGGACGCCGAAACACGCCATCAAATTAACGAAATACTGCAATACCCAAAGGATAGCGCCGGCACCATTATGACCGTCGAATACGTTAGCCTTAAAAAGAGCTGGACGGTAAGTCAATGCTTTGACCGTATCCGTCAAACCGCCCTTGACAAGGAAACAATTTACACTTGTTACGTTACCGACGAAAAACGGCATTTAATAGGTTGCGTTACCGTTAAAGATTTACTGCTACACGACTACAACGACTTAATTGCCGACATAATGGAAACGGACGTCCTTAGCGTTGAAACCACCGACGACAAGGAAGCAGTTGCATTGCAAATATCCAAATACGACTTAAACGCAATGCCCGTTGTAGACAAGGAAAACCGCATTGTCGGCATTATCACCGTCGACGACGTATTAGACGTTTTGGAAGAAGAAGCCACCGAAGACATCGCCAAAATGGCAGCAGTCACGCCGTCTAGCGACACGTACTTAGACCAAAGCGTTTGGCAAATTTGGAAAAACCGTATACCTTGGTTACTTATCCTTATGATTTCCGCAACATTTACGGGGCTTATAATCAACGCTTACGAAGCGACGTTGTCCGCACTGCTGTTTGCTTGCGTCCCTATGATAATGGGTACAGGCGGAAATGCGGGCAGTCAAGCGTCTGTTACAATTACGCGCAGCCTTGCCATAAACGAAATAAGCCCGCGCGATGTGCTTAAAGTACTGTGGAAGGAACTGCGGGTATCCGTTTCGCTGGGTTTAGTGCTTGCGTGCGCTTGCTTTGCAAAACTTTATCTTTTGGACGGTTTGGCATTTGGCAATGAATACACTTGGCAGATTTGTTTGACGGTATCTATTGCATTATTCGTTACGATAGTTATAGCAAAACTAATAGGTTGCTTGATGCCTATTTTAGCAAAAGTATGCCGTCTGGACCCCGCAGTAGTTGCAAGCCCGTTTATTACAACAATCGTAGACATATTGTCGCTAGTAATATACTGCTTAATTGCCCAAGCGTTACTAAGCGGCGGAATGTAATTTACAAATCAAATACAGTTTTTGTATTAAGCAAATGCTATTAACAACGGGAAGTATAACTAACACAAGAAATCCATATGAAAAGCATTAAAATATTTTGTATAGTATTAATATCCATATGTTCATTGCTGATTATAATGGCAACTTTTCCTTTGGGATATTGGTTGTTTATGTGCTCTTACGATTTAAACAGTGTAAAATACTATGCCGACGATGAAAACTACACTACATTCGAATGTACCGTAGAATCTTTTGTAGTAGAAGAAGATTACATAAGCATAACATTTAAGCATTCCCAAAAAGATTTTTACGATAAATTTAAAATTGTCGGAAAAAGCATTGACTTGGCTATAAATAACGGTTTATTGAGCGTATTGCAAAAAGACGAAATATTTACAATAACATCTGCCGACAAATACTTGGGCGACGGCTGGGCTTACCCTATTGTCGAACTTGTATATAAAGACAATACAATAATACCGTACGAAACAGGCAAAACCAATTATTTGGAAGTTCAACAGGAAGCCGAAGACTTTTCCAAATTGTACATTACGATTTTGGGTAGCATTATCGGCGTATTGGCAGTGATTGACGCCGTATCGATTGTAGGACTTTACTTGCTAACTAAGCAAAAAAAACAAAGTAGTCGCTAGACATATAACGCACAAAGCACCCAAAATATATCGGGGTGCTTTTTCAATTATTATAGACTGAAAGTTTTATAGTCGGATACTTTGCAAGTTGCTTTTTAAACAATTTTACGGGATTGAGATACGGTCGTTTAAGATGCTCGCTTGACGTACACAGCAACAATTCGGTAGCGCCCAGTTTTACCGCTATCGGAACGGACAATTCGGCATTTTGCTTTGTTGTTAACGACTTATTCTCCAACACCAAAACTTCGCTTGGAATGCCGTTTTCGACAAGGTAACCGTACATCATTTGCGCTTCGGACATTGCAACTTTTTTGTTCGCTGCACCGCCGGACAAAATAATTTTGTGCGGCTTTAAATTTTTATACATATCGATTGTCATTTTCAATCGTTCCAACATTATTCCGCTCATACTGCCGTCGTTGTTTATCCTGTTGCCCAACACTACTGCAATTAACATATTTTAACTTCCCGTTTTTACATTTTTAATTATTATATATTTAACAATTTCTATTTGCAAGTCATTTGACAATATTCACGACAAATTTGCCGATTGACAAACTGTATATTACAACAACAAAAAGCAAATACTATTCTTGGCTTCGTTTTGACAGTACGTTAAAGTATAATTTAGATTAATAAACAATTCATTAACGGATTTTATTTTTGACTCCGACATTAAGATTGTTATTAAAATATTATATAATTAGCAAAATAATATGTTGACATTTGTCAAAAAGAGGTCTATACTTATTTTGTAACAGATGTTGTGAGTCCTTCGTATCTATACGTCTTTTGATATTACCGCATTTACTAAATCCGTTACAAAAATTTTAGGAGGTGCCTTAATGAGTACAGGTACGGTAAAATGGTTCGATGCAAGCAAGGGTTACGGATTTATTTCCAATGATAACGGTGGCGATGATATATTTGTGCATTTCTCTGCCATTCAAATTGACGGCTTTAAGACATTAAAAGACGGTCAAAAAGTTACGTTTGATATTGAAGAAGACGCAAAAAACGGAAAACTCCGCGCGGCAAACGTTACACCCGCCGAATAATTATCACACGATAAATTATTTAAGACGCAGAACAAAAGCTCTGCGTCTTTTCTTTTGAATAAATTAAATTGTCAATCGCAAGCAATCGGCAGATTTACATTGCAAAACAATCTAATTTTTTGCTAAACTTTAAGGCGTTACGTTATCCAATTTTTTTGCAATAAGATAGCGGTTGCTGTCGGTTGTAGGCGTAAAAGTAGTTGCAACGTCCGATGACGCCTGCAATGTTAACACCGCGCCCGCAGGCAACGTGACTATTGTCGAACCCGTCATTGTATGCGGCGTACCGTTTGCAAATTCATTAATTTTAAGGCTGGACGGAATTGTAGTTCCGTTGGAAGTTACCGACATCGTGACAATTGACGTGGGAACGGTACTTCCGACCATACCGTAGTTAAGTTCGTAGTCACCTGCAAGATCGACAGTTATAGAATTTGCACCGTAAGTTTCGTTTAAGGCAGGCAACGTTGACGCCAAAGGCAAGTCAACCGCGGTAGTTGTCAACGGAACGGTTGAGGTATCGGTTGAATACAGTCCGCCGTAAGCCGCCAAGCCGTTTGTACTGGCTGCGCCTGTCGCACCCGTAGCACCTGTTGGGCCTGTCGGACCGACTGATCCGGTTGCACCTGTGGGACCGGTTGCTCCCGTAACACCGTCTGCACCATCTGCTCCCGTAGGTCCGGTGGGACCTGTTACACCGGGTACACCTTGCAAACCTTGGGGACCTGTTGCGCCTGTTGCACCGGTAGGACCTGTTGCGCCGGGGTTACCTTGGATACCTTGTAAACCTTGCGAGCCGGTAGCACCTGTGGCTCCCGTTGCACCGCTTAATCCTGTTGCCCCAGTAGCACCCGTAGCACCTGTGGCTCCGGTAGGTCCAGTTACACCGGGATTACCTTGAACACCCTGCAAACCCTGAACGCCTTGTAAACCTTGCGGACCAGTAGCACCTGTTACTCCGGGGATACCTTGGGGACCTGTCGCACCCGTTGCGCCTGTTGCACCCCTAGGACCGGTGGGACCTGTCGGTCCTGTATTACCGCCACCGCCGGGAACGCCTTGTATTCCCTGCGGTCCTTGCGGACCTGTTGCGCCCTGATTGCCGGGAGGCCCCATTATTCCTTGCGGACCGGTAAAACCGCGCGGACCGCGAATGCCGCGTTCGATTATAACCAAACGTTCATCATTCGGTTCGTTGTGAATGCAATTACATCTTCTTCTGCAACAATTCATAGTTTCTTCTCCTTGTACTTTATTCGAGCAAACGCTCTATAAACATACTATTTTTTAAATAAGAATTATGTTACTACATACATCGTTGTATCCAAGCTATAATTCTGCAAATTTCTGCGCGATATATAATTTTAGCAATGCCCGCGTATGCTACGCCTTATAATACTAAAAATTTTATTATTTATAAATATTAATAATATTTTACTCCGAGCAGTTACTTATACACAAAATTCCTAACAAGCGTCAGCCGCAAATACAGCAAATCACTTTTTTGCAAAATATAAATTTTGCACCACTTAATATTTTTACAAAAAAGTTGTTAAAAAGTGTTGACAAATGATAATAATCGGCATAATATAATAACAGTTGAATAATTGTTCAACTGTTTGCAGGAGGATAACAATGGACGAAAATAAGGATTTATGTTGCGAACAAAAGCACGTGCATAACGAAGTATGCGAACAAGTAGCCGTCGATATGCCAAACGAAGACACATTGTATGACGTTGCAGAACTGTTTAAAATATTCGGCGACTCAACCCGCATCAGGATACTTTCCGCTTTAACGCAAGCGGAAATGTGCGTTTGCGACATCTGCACAGTACTCAATATGACAAAATCGGCAGTATCGCACCAATTACGGATACTAAGGCAAGCAAAGCTCGTCAAAAACAGGCGTCAAGGTAAAGAAATATTTTACAGTTTAGATGACGCGCACGTTTTAAGCATTATTAACTTAGCAATAGAACACGTAGTTGAGTAAACTTTTTCTTGCAAGTTTTATACAGCAATCAACTTTATAAGAAAAAACTTGAACGACTAAAAGAAGCGGACGCAAACAGAAAAAGTTAATATAGCAATGAATTTTGCGTAGCGCATAGCCAACAGGGTTTGGCGCACATAACAAAATTTGTAACTTAAAATATAAACACAAAATTTTAGATGAGTACATTTAACAAACAATATATTATTAAACAAGGAGTAAATAATGAAAAAAACAATTGCATTACAAGATTTAGACTGCGCAAACTGCGCGGCAAAAATGGAAAACGGAATTAAAAAAATTGACGGAGTAAACTCCGTATCCATCAGTTTTGTGACGCAAAAAATGGTATTGGATATTGAAGATACCAACAGTGAAAATATACTAAAAGAAATTAAGGCTGTATGCAAGAGAATTGAACCCGACTGCATACTGAAAATTTAATTATGAACAGGAATACTAAATCTCTTATACGCATAGGCGTAGCAAGCGTAATAACCGTAGTTACACTTATATTAAAATACACTATTGCAACTTCTATTAGTTGGTTCGAATGGTTAGAACTGGGTTTATCCGTTGCCGCATACCTAATTGTCGGTTACGACATTTTATGGAAGGCTGCAACCAACATTATACATGGTAAAATTTTTGACGAAAATTTCCTAATGACCATTGCCACCATCGGCGCGTTTGCAATAGGCGAATACGTCGACGCAACCGCAGTTATGCTGTTGTATCAAATAGGCGAACTGTTCCAACGCTACGCCGTAGGAAAAAGCCGTAAAAGCATTGCAAGCCTTATGGACATACGCCCCGAACAAGCGACTGTTTTACGTGATGGGACAGAGACGACAGTACACCCGTCCGAAATTGAAATAGGCGAAACTATCCTTGTTAAAACAGGTGAAAAAATCCCCCTAGACGGAATTGTAATTAAAGGGGAATGCAGTTTGGATACATCGGCAATAACCGGCGAAAGTTTGCTCCGCAAAGCAAAAATCGACGACAAAGTTATATCGGGCTGTTTAAACCTTGACGGCGTACTTTACATCAAAACCACTTCCACTTACGACAACAGCACTGTCGCAAAAGTATTAGACCTTGTAGAAAACGCCACTAGCCGCAAAGCGCCTGCGGAAAACTTTATAACCAAGTTCAGCCGTTACTATACTCCTATCGTAGTAGTTTTAGCCGTACTGCTTGCCGTTGTGCCGCCGTTAATATTGGGAATGAATAACGGTCAAATTTGGATGACCTGGGTGCGCCGCGCTATGATGTTTTTGTTTGTGTCCTGCCCTTGTGCATTGGTAATATCAATACCGCTCGGCTTTTTCGGCGGTATTGCGTGTGCGGGAAAAAACGGAATACTCATTAAAGGCAGCAATTATCTTGAACTTTTGGCAAAATCGAAAGTTGTTGCATTCGATAAAACCGGTACCTTAACGCGCGGAAACTTTGCAGTGACAAAGGTAATGCCCGAAGACAAGCGAGACGAAATATTACGGTTAGCCGCCATT
>CARAIG010000047.1 GCA_948938605.1 uncultured Eubacteriales bacterium | reverse complement strand
GTATAAAACAAGACACACAATAGTGTAACACAAAAAAATATAACTGTATCCCAATAAATATAAACCGCTAGCAAAAAGGGATGTGAAAAAGTAAAAATTGTTAGCAAAATATTAAGCGTAAAAAAGCAATAAGTTTCTCTTTTTGTCGCGGCTTAAAACCAACTAATAAAAGGTAAGGTTTACGTATGTCAAAGGGAGCGAACTGATGAACAAGCGAAGGGGCGTATTGGAGGAAATAAAGGAAAAGGGAACAGAAGATAAAAAATGGAAAATAATAACGGAAGTAATAGTACGGTATTTAGAGATATATGACATAGACAACGGGACAAACCATTTAGAGATATTTAAAGAAGTATACCTAACACCGAAACAATACACATACAAAGAGATAAGCGAAAGGAATTACATAAGCAAGAATACCCTAAAAAGATACATAACCCGCTACGACAGCCTGGCTGTTAAAGTTTTGGGTAAGCTTAACAACGACGAGGGATTATAACACTGTAAAGTTTAGGCGGTGTTATGTGTGGTTATTTGAAGTAACTGTGCATATAGTACAGTTTCGTGTGTATTTGGCCTAACCGCTATTGCTTCGAACGGGTGCAAATTGTGTGCCGTTGACGTCATTATGGCACGAGAGCGTACTTGTGTTGTACGTACGAGTCGCTAACATTTAATTATACAATAATTTTCACATAGCGAAGCACCCAATAGTTGGGTGCTTCGCTATGCAAAAAATAGGTTATAGTTTAAGCAAATCTAAAATGCCAGGTGAAAACAATGAACAAACGGCAGGATCTGCTGGACAGCATAAGAAAGCGTTACTATGACACGTACGACGAAGAATGTAAAGTATTTTTATATAGACTGTATAATTATTACAAACAAACGGATATGGAAACTGGGCGTAAACACGGCGAAATATTCAAATCCCTGTATTTAACAAAAAACCCGTTAACATACGACGAATTGTCCGAACAGTACTATATAGATACCTACACCCTAGACCGCTATCGTCAAAGGTACAACAAACTAGCAAAAACCATAATACAAACCGAACAGCTACAACAACTCAACTCCGCATATTCTGTGGGATAGGTTTTAAATACTTTGTGTTACAATATAATCGTAAGACAAATTTTGACAAAATATTTGTAAATTTTACAATTTTAGGGGACGCAAACTATGGAGTTGAAACACAAAGTAACGTTATGTAGTGAAGAAAAATTAACCGCGGACTTAGTAGGCGAAGCGGTAAATACTGTGGCAAAGCCGTTTGGTGCGGCGAACAAGGCGGGGAAAAGCAAAAGTAAATCGAGCGTAGTGACGCAAGGTACGCATTGTGCCGCCGTTGACGCTAAAAACAATTCCGCCAAAGTATTGGATGATTTTGCCAAACTGCTTAAAAGGGCAAAAAAAGCAATAGACAAAGTCGAAAACTGTATGTCGGACATTCAAATCAGTGATTTAAACGCTTCTTGCGGAGCAAGCAATGGCGGCAAAGACGGCGTTATTTCTGCCGCGGAAGTACATACGCACAGTAATTTAAATTTGCCCCAAGTCGACGTTGTTTTGCAGGAAACGACGGAAGGCATAAAATTTATATTTACGTTTAAAAACATAAAAACTTTTCAATGCGGTAAGTGCGAAAATCCGTTTAATTACGTTTTTGAAAACAGCGTGTTAACTGAAAAATAGTTGTCGGCAGAGTGTACAGCAAAAATTATTTAGTTAAAAACAACTAAGACAAAGCAAAAAGAAGCAATGACAAAAGGAACGCAATCAATGCGTTCCTTTGACATTGTGACTCATAAGCGAGCCTTCAATATGGTCTGAGTGACTGGACTTGAACCAGCGACCCCAAGACCCCCAGTCTTGTGCGCTACCAAACTGCGCTACACCCAGAAATTTAATTAAGTTGATTGCCGTATTTTACCAAACGCATTGACGCATTGCCAAGCAGTTTGTTAGCGCCTTCGGCTGTTCCGCGCTGCGAGCATAGCTCTTGCGGAATTTGCTACAAACAACACGCTGTGTTGATTTGCCAAACGCAAATTCCCAAACTGTGCTACACCCAGATGCTTGTATATAATACTACATTTTAAAAAAAAATGCAACATCTTGCACGCAAGTTGTGTAAAAATATATTCTTTGCCTTTTGATGCAAAACGGCAATTAAAAAATAGCATTGCCAAATTTGCGTCGATTGTGATATAATGATATATACAACCACGTTTAAATACCGTTAATGACAATTAATTACTATTAGTAACCATTATACAACACATCACGCGAATGGTTAAAAATATGGATTTTGTTTCGCACGTGTGTGATATATAGAATACGCAACCGAGTTTAAATACGTTTAATATTTGATTTGCTGTTTGTGTGAATATATTACGGAATACAAAGTAATATTTTAAGTAAATTGCGTCGGAGGACGAAATGAAAAGTTTTAAAAAAATTACAGCCGTTATATTGTTGCTGGCATTGGCAATGTCTGTTTTTATGTTGTCTGCTTGCGGCATTTTCCCAGGCGTTATCAATCCTCCTAACAATCCGTCCGATAAGCCGCCTGTCAATCCTCCCGATGATACGCACAAGCACACAACGGGCGACTGGCAGTTTGACGAAAATAAACATTGGAAGGTGTGTTCGGATTGTAAGCAAACCGTTCAGGAAGACGTCCACAGTAAAAAGTGGGTTGTTGCCGTTTCCCCTACAATAACGTCAACGGGCATTAGAAATTATCAATGTTCCGTATGCAGCAAAATTTTCGACACACAAATTATCGACAAGCTGACGTCGGAAGAAAGAACCGTCGACTTGTACGCAATTAACGACTTTCACGGCGCAACCGACGTAATATCTCAGGTGGGGGGATATTTAAAGGAACGCGTAAACCAAAACCCCGACACCGTATTGTTAAATTCGGGCGATATGTTTCAAGGCTCGATGGAATCCAACTGGAATTACGGCAGTTTGCTTTCGCGCTGTATGTCGCAAATAGGCTTTGACGCATTTACGTTTGGCAACCACGAGTTTGACTGGGGGTTGGACAATTTGCAAACTTTGGCAAGCCAAAGTTCCGTTCCGTTTTTAGGCGCAAACATCTACCATTGGGATGCGGCTACAAAAACTTGGGGCACATTTGCCGACGAACTTGCTCAAAAGTATGTTGTAAAGACGTTGAATAACGGTTTAAAAGTGGGTATTATAGGAGTAATAGGATCGGACCAAATTACGTCTATTTCGTCCAATCTTGTGCAGACAATCGGTTTTAAGGAACCGTTGCCCATTATTAAGGAATTGGCGCAGGAATTGCGCGATGAAAAAGACTGCGACGTTGTAGTCGTCAGCGCGCACGTCGGTCCGCAAGCGTTAGTTGGCGAACAGGAAAACAACGAATGCCCGTCGTCATCGGCAGGGTTATCCCAATATGTCGATGCCGTTTTTTGCGCACACACTCACCGTCAGCAAAATTACATCGTGGACGGAATCCCCTTTATTCAAGGGGGCAGTTACGGCACAAACGTTTCGCACGTCAAACTTACGGTGGACGCAAACGGCAATATCACATACAACGCAAACGAAAATATTTACCGTCAAAATTCTTGGCCTAATTTGTACGTAGTGGACGAAATGATTGACAATTCCAACGCGCAAATCAAGGACGAACGCAATCAAATAGTGGCCAAGACGGATGCGTATTTGGATCGCAACCCCGATATAGCCCGACTTGTCAGCCGAGCCATTGCGGAATATGCAATTAACCAAGGATATGACGACATTGCGCTTGCCATGGTCAACACTGCCCGTAACAGTTTGTATAGCGGTGAAATAACGTATTCCGAACTTTACGAAGCAATACCGTTTGATAACATCGTTTATGTGGCAAGGGTAAAGGGAAGCGAAATTATTAACGAAGTAAAATACGGCAACTATTTTTGGCGGGTTTCGGGCGTCGCCATAGAAAGTAAAGAGTACTACAAAATTGCCGTTATTGACTACTTGCTGTTCCACCAAAATTCTTACCGCAACTATAATTATTTTCCGTCGGCGTTTGAAAGCAACAACTTTAAGCCGGTTGCGCTTACAAAAAACGGACAGATTTACAATTATCGTCAAATAACGCGGGACTATTTGCTGTCTAATATTAATGTTGCTTGTTCGGATTATACTATTGACAACAACAACACATCGGTTTCGAAACTTACGCAAAGCGTCAAGTTGACGTTTAATGCCTCGGGTAAATGGACGTATGCTTAGCAAGGTTGAGTGTTACTTGTTATATATGTGAAATTTTTGTTGCAAACCTATATGAAAATGAGCGAAAATTGCGGCAATAAATAAAAAACTATTTTGCAATTTGATGTTTTAGTATTGCTTTTTTGCAGAATGTATGGTAGACTATATTAGTACCTTTAAAAGCATTTGACAAGGAGTAGCGAGATGTCACAAACGATCCAGTATCTTAATACGGCATTCTTTAAGGTTGGCTTGTCGCACCCTTATTTTACGAGCACTATTTTATTCTAGAATAGTGCTTTTTTTATTGTTGCGTCAACGGTAATGTTTTGGGGAACATCGGACGGCAAAAACGGTATCGTCGCTGTAATGCGAACGATTTGCGCAAAAGTGCAAAATATGTTGCTGTTTGTCGGATTATAATGCAAAACGGGGCGGAATTTGAGGTAAATTAATGATTTACGATTTACAAAAAGCAAGTATATTAAAAAGAATTTCCGCTTGGTTGTTGGATTTTATATTAATAGTTATTTTGGCTGTTGGCGTAATGTATTTGATGGCTCTTATTACAGGAATTGAAAAACATTCCGATGCGTTGCAAAAATATTACGTCGAATTCGGTGAAAAACACAATGTCGATCTTTTAATTTCACAAGAAGAATTAAACAAGCAAACTGAGGAATATGTAGTAAGGTATAATGAAGCTGTGCAAGATTTTTTCAGCAACGAAGATGCGAAAAACGCATACAATCAAGTGCTTACTTTACCGTTACTGATAATAACATTTAGCGCGCTTATCCCTATTATTATTGTGGAATTTATTATTCCTCTTTGTTTGAAAAATGGCAGAACTGTTGGAAAAAAAGTATTCAATTTAGGTGTTGTGTTCAAAAACAGTGTAAAAATGTCTACGTTTGCATTGTTCGTCAGGTCGATTTTGGGTAAATATACAATAGAAACAATGGTTCCCATATTGTTGCTTTATATGGTGTTCTATAACAATATTTTAGGCATAACGGGTTTGATAGTGTTGGGTTTGCTTGTTGTATTGCAGCTTGCTGTGGTTATCGCAACCAAAACCAATTCCTGCATTCACGATGTCCTCTCAAATACAGCAGTAGTGGATATGCAGACTCAAATGGTATTCACCACTTACGACGAATTGATGGAATATAAGGAAAGTTTACATCAGGAAGAAGTGAAAAAATCGACGTATTAATTGCAAGTTTTAACGGATAGTAACAAGATGGAGGAAAAATGTTAAAATCGAAATTAAAAAATATAACGCTATTCATCGGCGTGTTAATTATGTTTACTGGTGGTTTGATATTTATTGTTATGTCAGACCTGACCTTTAAAAACAATTCGGGCAATCTTATTATATCCGTATTGCTTTGTTTCGGTAGTGCGATAGTATTTTTCTTTTCAAATAATTTTAACGAAAAACCTGTCGTTATGTTTATTATGAAGGGTTTGGGATTGGCTTTGGCTATCGGACTAATCGTTTATTATCATTTGTTTAGCACGTCGAATTTTTACGTTGAGGCACTGGAAAAGTTGAGAAAAGCCGGTTTGGCTAAAAAAACTGAGTATGAAGCCGCTAAGGCGTCGATAATTATAGCTTTGGTGTTTAGCTATTTGGCTACGGCAGTGCAAGCTGCCAATATCGTTTTGACTGCAACGTTAAAGGAAGACGGCGCTCACAGTAAAAGTAACGTTGTGGAATTACAACAAACCGATTCCGTTGACGAATCGGTTTCCAAAGCGGACGACGCGCAGAGTAATCAATAGTACATCAGTACTTGTTAACAAATATACTAATTACAAGGGAGTAATGTTATGAAAGTTGTTTTGCAAGACATAACCAAGATTTTTCCAAGCAGAACAAAAAACGGACAAGAGGTCGTTGCGGTCAATAAGTTTAATTACGAAATTCCCGACGGAAAACTTATCGGTTTATTGGGGCCGTCAGGCTGCGGAAAAAGCACCACGCTGTATATGATATGCGGTTTGCAAAAACCGTCCAGCGGTAAAATTTTCTTCGGCGATGACGATGTTACCGAACTTTCGCCAGAAAACCGTGGGGTAGGGCTTGTGTTCCAAAACTATGCGTTGTATCCGCATATGACGGTAAAACAAAATATTCTATTCCCTTTGCAAAATTTCAAGGGTAAGGATAAACTTACCAAAACTGAAATGCTGGAAAGGGCGTATCAAGCGGCAAAGCTTGTTCAAATTGACGAATTGATGAATCGTAAACCTAACGAGTTGTCGGGCGGACAACAACAGCGTGTTGCAATTGCCCGCGCATTGGTTAAGATGCCCAGAGTTTTGCTTTTGGACGAACCTTTGTCCAACTTAGACGCACGTTTACGTTTGCAAACACGTGAAGAAATCAAACGTATTCAGCGTGAAACAGGCATTACAACCGTATTCGTCACTCACGACCAGGAAGAAGCCATGTCTATTTCGGACTTCATTGTCGTTATGAAATTGGGTGTGGTGCAGCAAATAGGTAAGCCTCAGGATGTTTACGACAATCCCGTTAACCTGTTCGTTGCTAAATTCTTGGGCACCCCGCCGATTAACGTATTTAAAGGTAGGGTTGAAAATCAAAAATTGATTATAGGCGAAGACGTTGTTATGGATGTAAAAGGCGTTGACGACCGTAATGTTTCCGTAGGTATACGTCCCGAGGGCTTTATCTACGATAAAAACGGACCTTTGCGTTGTCAACTGCGCAGTGTTGAAGTTATGGGACGTGACGTGAGCGTAGTTTCTTCAAATGAAGCGTCTTTTAACCCGCAAGTTCGCTCAATCGTAGATGCTGACAACAAGATTGAAGCTGACGCAGAAGGCTGTGTGCGTTTTTCGTTAAAATCACACAAGGTGTTTATCTTTGATGAAGAAACGGAAGAAAGAATTTACTTTGAACTTCCCGTTGCCAAGACGGTAGAACCTGCGGCAGAAGAATCGGCGTCCGAAAAAGCGGCTAAAAAAGCTCCTGCTAAAAAATCGACAACAACAAAAAAGGCTTCTGCAAAAAAGGAGCCTACAATAAAAACAACGACGAAAAAAGCGCCCGCAAAAAAGACTGCGGAAAAAGCTGACAAATAGTTGCGAGGTGATTAAATGGTAGATGATAAAAAACAATGGAAAGCTTGGCTGTATTTATCGCCCGTAATAATTTTGACGCTGATATTTACAGTTTGGCCGATTATTAACACTTTGCGTATTGCGTTTTTGGACGATTACACATTGTTAGAAGAAGTGGGCGGCGTAAAGTTTTCTTTCGGCGTACAAAATTTTGTAAAGGTGGTAAAGTATCCGGGATTTAAAACTTGCCTTTTAAATACGATTCTTCTTACAGTTATTACGGTGCCTATTTCGACTATGTTGGCTTTGATTATTGCCGTTTGTCTTAATTCTATAAAGGCATTAAACAGACTGTTGCAAACAATTTACTTTTTACCGTATGTAACCAACACGATTGCAATAGGTCTTGTATTTTCTACAATGTTCAGTATGGTCGGTTCGGGTATCGGCGGCGAAAACCCCATAATCAGTACCGCGGGTATTATAAACAACATAATAGAGTTTTTCGGCGGTAAGGCAGTCAATTGGGTAAATATGGGATCGTCTTACTGGGCAAATATGTTTGTTATGATTGTTTACATAGTTTGGAACGCATTGCCCTTTAAAATTCTTATATTGCTTGGCGGTCTTCAAAGCGTAAACAAGCAGTATTACGAAGCGGCAAAAGTGGACGGAACAAGCCGTTTCCGCACATTCTGGCGTATAACAGTGCCTATGTTGTCCCCGATGCTCGCATATGTCATTATAACGGGCTTCATTGGCGGATTTAAAGAATACAGCAGCGTCGTTGGCGTCTTTGGTGAAAATATGGGGCCTCCGGGAAGCGAAAATGCTTTAAATACAATGGTAGGTTTTATTAATACCAATCTTATGAGCGGAAAACCTGCCGAGGGCAGAGCTAGCGCCGGAGCGTTAATATTGTTTGTGATAATTTTCGCAGTAACAATGCTTAATATGTACGTAAGCAAAAAGCGCGTACATTATTAAAAGGGAGGTGCAATTATGGCTGAAAAGAAATCAAAAGAAACTGCAACTCCTGTTACGGACGAAATGTTGAACGTAACTGTTGCGTCGGATGTAGTGCCGACAGACGAAAAAGTTGGCGAAATTAAACAGGAAAACATCGTAGCGGATGTTGTAACCGAACCCACGCTTGTAACGGAGGCTTTGACCGATACATCTGTTTTAAGTAAGGGCGTAATGAAGGAACGTGACATTAGCAGCATTACCCGTATGCAAAAAGTGGGTAAAATCACGATTAAAACGATAATCTATATTTTTCTTATCGCTGTTGCAATATCGGTTTTGTTCCCGTTTTATTGGATGATTATATCGTCTCTTAAAACTTATGACGAATACGCTTTGACGGGGGAATTTGCTAGTCGTGCGACGCCGACGTTTTTTCCTACGACGATAATGTGGAGTAACTACGCGCAAGCGTTTGATACTGCAAATCTCGGAACATTGTTTGTAAACACCGTATTTGTAGGCATTGTATCTACTGTATTGTCTTTAATTATCACAGTACTTGCCGCTTTTGCTTTTTCTAGATTGCAATTCCGCGGTAAAAACGCATTGTTTGCCGCTTTGCTTGCAACAATGATGATTCCCGGCGAACTGTTTACAATTACAAACTTCGGTACTGTTACAAACTATTTCAAATGGGGCAATACCTATACGGCATTGATAGTTCCTTTCCTTGTAAGCGTATTTTACATTTACTTGCTTCGTCAAAACTTTATGCAAATTCCCGACGAATTGTATTATGCGGCAAAGGTAGACGGAACGAGCGACCTTAAATATTTATGGAAAGTAATGATTCCCTTGGCTTTGCCCACAATAATATCTATTACGATATTAAAAATGATGGGAAGTTGGAATAGTTACATTTGGCCGCGTTTGGTTGCCGACGACGAAGTTCACCAACTTATAACTAACGGTTTGCGTGGAACATCATTCTACGTGTATTTGGCAGACGGCACGATAGATGCGGACAAAATCAATTACCCCGTACAAATGGCTGCTGTAACGTTGGTGTCTATACCTCTGTTTGTGGTGTTTATTTTCCTTCGTAAATACATAATGAAAGGCGTATCCCGTAGCGGAATTAAAGGATAAAAACTGTATTTTACGGTTATATGTAAATTATTTTCAAACTAACAACAAATACTAAAAAAAGGAGAAAACAATGAAGAAAATCTTTGCAAGCATTTTGATTGTTGCACTTGTCGTATCTATATGCGCTGTTTTTGTAGCGTGTACGCCAAATGAAATTCCCGACTTTGAAATTCCCGAAGGCGGTTATGACGGCAGTGAAGTAACAATCAAGTTCTATTCTAGTATGGGACAGGATTACAACACGATTTTGGAAGAAACATTGGTTGGTTTTAACGAACTGTACCCCAACATTACTATTGATCACACTCGTGGCGGCGACTACGATACTAACCGCGATCTTATCAAAAATTTGTTGGCTACTAATCAGCCTCCCAATGTAGCGTTCTGTTACTCTGACCACGTGGCTATGTACAACAAATCGCGCGCAGTAGTTACGCTTGACAGCCTTATCGAAAGTCAAATAGAAGTTGAACGCGCTGACGGTACAACTGAAATTTTGGGGTTGACGGACGCACAAAAAGATGACTTTATCGAAGCGTACTACAATGAAGGTAAGTCTTTCGGCGACGACAAAATGTATATGTTACCATTTGCAAAGTCGACCGAATTGATGTATTACAATAAGACGTCGTTCGAACAATGGGGACTTCAAGTGCCGGATCACTGGTTTGCAACCGACGGAAAACAAGGATTGGAAACAAGCGATAAAACAAGTATGGAATATGCTCTTGCTTTCATTAAGGATAAGGACCCCAATTGTACTCCTTTGGGCGTAGACTCCGGTTCAAACTGGCTTATCACTTTGTTTGAACAATATCAAAGCGGTTATACCAGCGCCACAGGCGATCACTACTTGTTCCACAACGAACAAAACCAAAAAATGTTGACTACTCTTCGTAGATGGTATCAAAAGAACTGGTTTACCACCAAATATTTGCTTCAAGGCACATATACAAGCACTTACTTTACGTCTACATCCAGCGCCGAGGGTAAAAAATCTTACATTTCTATCGGTTCGTCTGCCGGAGCGGCTAAGCAAGTGCCGGCTAAGCAAAATAATAAGTATCCGTTTGAAGTGGGCGTTACAATGATTCCTCAAAAGGAAGCCAATACGTCGATTGCCAACTCAAAAGTTATTTCGCAAGGCCCCAGTGTTTGCGTATTCAAGTCTGCTAACCCGCAGGAAGTTGTTGCTTCGTGGTTGTTGGTTAAGTACCTTACTACCAATGCGGAATTTGAAGCCCGCTACGGTTCGACGGCAGGTTACCTGCCCGTTATTCAATCCGTTAACAAACTTGACGGCTATGCAGATATAATTGCTAACGCTAATACAGCTGAAAATATGGCAGGTATGGCTGCAAAACTTTGTATCGATTTTAAAGAAGCATTTTTCGTATCCCCTGCTTTCTATGGTTCGGCGGAAGCGCGCGACCAAATGGAAGTTCTGCTTAGTCAATGCGTTAAAGTTTCCGGTAGCGACGAAGCTTCTGTTGCGAAAGGAATTAAGGAAGCTTTCGATAGTGCATTGGCGGAATGCGAATGGTAACAGAGGTTGGCAATATGAATAAATTTGTAAAAATTATACTTTTACTTGTCGCTTTGAGTTTGTGTTTAACCGGTTTAATAGCGTGCGATAAGTGCGCTGACGGACACACATTCAACGATGACAATGTTTGTTCAATATGCGGCAAAAAAAAGTGTGATGTCGAAGGTCACGATTACGTCAACGGTGTTTGCAAACTTTGTGACGAAGATTTTCCTATGGAGGATTACGTTGCTCAGTGTCAATTGGATATGAATTCCAATACAAAAAAATACACTGCTGCAAACATTGTGCGTATGTACATTGACGGCGATACAACGCACTTCAATGTGCCCGTGTCCGACAAACACCCCGAAGGAGTTTTAAAGGCGCGTTATCTTGCGGTTAATACTCCCGAAAGCACCGGGCAAGTCGAGCCTTACGGCAAAGTTGCTTCCAATTATGTACACGAAACATTGCAAGCTGCGATAGATAACGGCGGTTCGGTACTTGTCGAATCCGACACTGATGACAATCTTTGGAACAACGACAGTTACGGACGTACTCTTGCTTGGGTTTGGTATAAACCCGATGCGGAGTCAGACTGGCGCAACCTTAATTTAGAGTTGTTGCAAAAAGGTTACGGTTACGGTTCCAGCGCAAGCGACAACCGTTATGGCGAGTATTGTATGAATGCTCTTCAACAAGCCGTTAAAGCTAAACTTATTGTGCACTCCAAGTTGAAAGACGAAAACTACTATTACGGAACAGCAAAGGAAATAGACCTTAAAGAATTACGTACTAATTTCGATCAATATGACGGAATAAAAGTGGCTTTTGAAGGCTATGTGACAGGTTCCTATGATGGTAGCACATACGTGCAATGGTATTGTGAGGAAGACGATTTGTATTACGGAATTTCCGTTTATTACAATGGTTCAAATGCTAAAATTAAGGATGCATTAAATATTGGTAATCACGTACGTGTGGTAGGTACTGCACAAAACTTTAACGGATCGTGGCAAGTGTCCGGTTTGTCGTATAACGTTGTTAACTCCAAGGACCCCAACAACACAATCAAGTTGGATGGAGTCGGCGAACCTGTTGAGCCTGTTGAACTTACTATTCCTGAGTTTAATTCAAACAGGACAGTTAATGTTTATGATCCTAATTCGGAAGATACCGTTCCTAAAACTTTCAAACTTCATCAACTGTTGGTAGACACTTCGGTTACTATGAAAAATCTTACAATTACACGCATTTATACAACTCCTAGCGGAACAAGTAAAGGTGCAATGTCGCTTTATTGTGAAGATTCCAACGGCAACAAAATTACCGTTCGTACGGAAAAACTTTACAAATTAAACGAATCTACCGGTTTGTACGATTTAGTAACTCAAGACGAATTTGAAGGCAAAACGATTTCCGTTGTTGGAATGGTAGATTGGTACAATTATAACAATAACAATGAATATCAAATACGTGTAACAAATTACACAGATATTTTAATTGTTGAATAACAAAAGTATTTTGGTATTTAAAGCGGTTAACGCTTAAAATAAAAGGAGAAAAAAAATGAAACGTAAACTGATAACAATTTTATCGCTCATGTTAGTGATTGCATTGGGTTTGGGCGTTTTGGTTGCTTGTCAAAAGGGACCTTCAACCGAACAGCTTGACAGCTTATACAAGGAATTCACTAAACTTCACAAAAACGATGCTAAGGAATCAGCAACATCTTTCTGGGTTGAAGGAGACGTATTTGTTCTCGAAGACGGCGGAAAGGAAATTTCTGTAAAAATCAAGTGGACGATCGAAGGAACCACTTTGGTTAAAGTTGGCGAAACTCCTAACTCTAACGGTCAATACCAAATTATCGTTCCCGACGAAGTTGACGAAGAAGTTAACTATAAATTAGTTGGCGTAATGGTAGACGAAAAAGGTAATGCTTACACCGATAAGGACGGCAAAGAATATAAGTTGGAAATTTCCAAAGTTGTTCCCGCAGGAAAAGGACAAGGTACAGTAGATTCACCGTATTCGGTAGCGGGTCTTTTGGCTGAAATGATAACTATCCCAGAAAAAGGCTTTTCCGAAAATAAATTATATGTAAGCGGTATTGTCATTACTGCGCCTAGTTATAATGCGAATTATAAGTCGTATTCGTTTTGGATTGCCGACAGTAAAGATTCAACACAAAAACTTCAAATTTATTCTGGCACATTACAAAGCGGAATTGACGCTGTGTACCAAAATGATACAGTTGTTGTGAATGGATATTATATGAACTATAGTCCTACAAATCCCGAATTAACAGGTTCTAAAGCAGAAGGTACCACTCCCGCTCGCGATTATCCTGTTGTTACTTCTCGTACCATCGGTACTTCTGCCATTACTGCTCCTGCTAATGAAAATGCGGAAGTGACACTTGGCAAAACCAGTGGTCTTAATGGCGAAAAGTTTACTTTTACGGTAACTGCTAAAAATAATGCTACAATTTCAAGTGTCAAAGTTAATGGAACGGAAGTTGCCGCTACAAGCGGAAATAATTATGAAGGCACAATCGAAGGGGATACAGAGATTACGGTTGTTGCTTTAGTTGCGGCAGAAGGCGAACAAACTGCAAACATTAATTTTGCGACAAACTTTGCAACTTATGCAAAAGATTGGAGTAATTCCTATGCTGCACGTGAAATCGACAGCGCGGCTTTAGATGTAACCAATATGGATATTTTGATTTCAATTGCACGTGCTGCAAAACAAACTCAAACAATTACTACTATGCCGGTTTTGGCACCGAATAGTAATACTACACCGATGTATACAACGATAGCCGTAAACGGTAAAGCTATAAAGAGCATTACTCTTAATTTGGAAATGTGGGCTGCAAGCAAGAAATTCAATACAATTGCGTTGGATTATACTGTTGATGGCACAACATGGGAAGAAGTGGAAGGCGTAGGAATTAGAAATGCTGAAAAGGCAGTTTCTTTAGAAAATTATACTACTTTAACCGTAAGCAATTTGCCTGCTAATGTTAAAGCAGTTAGATTGGTTCTACTTAGCGGATGCGAATCTGGAAATCAACAAGTTGGTTTGAAGTCGCTCAATATCACTGTTGGTGACAAAATTGATGAACCCATTACTCCCGTTGAAGGCGAAGCAAAAATCGGAAACACTTCCTATGCAACTCTTCTCGAAGCAATCGAAGCAGTTAGAAACGGTGAAACGATTGTATTGCAAAAGGACGTAGTAAGCGGCGGTATCTTCCTTGGCGAAGGTTCTCGCAACTTTACAATCGACCTTAATAAACACACATTGACAATCGGTAAACCCCTTGTTGGCAGCACCGGTACAGTATCTCAAAGTATTCACCTTGAAAAAGGTAACACTGTTGTATTCAAAAACGGCACAATCAATTGCCAAGCGGACTCCGCTCAAATGCTTATCCAAAACTACTGCAACTTAACTCTTGACGGAGTAACTCTTGACGGAACCAACCTTAAAGGAAGCAAATACACCCTTTCCAACAACTTCGGAACGGTTGTAATCAAAGGCAACAGCAAGATTATTGCTGCTGAAAACGGTGTGGCATTCGACCTTTGGTACGGAATGTTTGCACAATATGACGAAGGATTAAGCGTAACGGTAGAAGCAGGCTGCACAATTACAGGTAAAATCGAATACGGTGCAGCAAGCCGCATTGAAGGTACCGACTGGGTAGAAAAAGCAGTATTAATATTGCCCGAAGGAACATATGATATCGTTCTTACAAGAAATGATATTACAAGGGAAGATGCTAACATCACAATCGGAACGGCCGATGCTGAATAATTGACGGCGATTGTAAAAAGATACAATTACTAAAATTTAATCTTTTAAAAATCCTTATAAAAGGCTAACCCTTGCGGTTGGCCTTTTTGCTTGAATAACCGAAAAAGTACCCATTAGATGTTTTGATTAATAATTTGCTTTTGACTGAGAAGCATTGCATTTTTGTGCTAACAACAAGTACGAGTAAATTTTTATTAAATTTACCGTTACCTATTGCGCAAATTGTTGCTTAGTGTTATAATTAATTTACAGGCATTTTTGCTTGAATTTATAAGAATTTTAGGAGTTTGCGGAATGAAAAGGAAAGTCTCTTTAATCGTGCTTGTTGTCCTTGCTTTGTCGGTATGTTTTGGCGTGCTTGTTGCGTGTCAAGGTCTCGATGATTATGCTATCACCGAACTGACAAAAAAAGTTGAAGAACAAATCAGTAATGCACAAGGCAAAACAAGTTATGTGCTTAGCGACGTTGTGTCGTTCGAAGACGTTGACGGTAACGAAATTTCTTGTAACATTAAATGGGAAGCCGACAACGGCGTAACAATTACAAACGGTTCGGTAACTGTACCTAGCGGTGTTACAAGTTATATTTTAACTGCCAAGTTAGTTGACGAAAAGGGTAACGAAATTAAAACCGTCAGCAAGGCTGTATCCGTAAACGGCGGAAACCAAGGCGGTAACCAAGGTGGAAATGAGGGTGGCAACCAAGGCGGTGACACACAAAAAACATCTCTTGAACAAATAAAAGAAAATGCAGTAAGCGCCCCTGCAGCCGGAACCGATTACGTTATGGTAATGTGGCAAGGCAGTGCAAACAAGGTTCTTTACGCAACAGGTGTAATGGATGGCAAATTTCTTGCTACTACCGAGAGTAAGGATCAAGCTGCAACCGTAACAATTGAAACAACAACAGGCGGTTTTTACATTGCGTTAACTGCCAAAGGCGGATCCAAACAGTACATCACATTAGTTGATGATACAAATGGCGCAACAAATATCAAAACAAAAATAACACTCACTGCAAGCGGTTCGACCGTTTATTCGGTAGCTAACGACAACATTCTTATGGGGGCGTTCGACAATGGCAAATTTATGCTGTCTACACACGGAACTTACGAAACAATCAGTTCCAATTCCGACCACTACCTTAATGATAGCAAGGGCGAATATGCCGTTGATATTTCACAATTTGTTGCGCGTTTAATTCCTGCTAATGTTACAATAGGTAGCGGTGGAAACCAAGGCGGAAATCAGGGCGGTAATCAAGGCGGAACTGAGACTCCTGCGCCCGACGGAACGCTGATAGGAACGATTTCTCTTGAAAAAGTTGCTCCGACATCTAATAACGGTACTGAGCAAAAAACATATACATTAAACGGACTTACTGTAATTAATGACAAAGCGGAATCTACCGATACAATGAATATTGCAGACCCTGTATCCGCAAGATTTTACAGGGGCTCGACTATGACATTCCAAAGTACGCAAGCGTTTAAAAAAATTGTTATCAATGCAGATGACTATAGTAGTGGAAAATATACTACAGGCTTTAATGGTATGACTGTTACGGGAGCAACTATTACAGTAAACGGTGCTACGACAACGATAGTACTTGATGCCGCTTCTACAAGTTTTATTAGTGGAAACTTGTTGTCGCAAATGCGCATAAAGTCGATAGACTTCTATGCTTAAAACATATAAATATTATTTAACTATCACAAAAAGGCATAACCGTACGGTTATGCCTTTTTGCTATATTTAGTAAAATGCGACTCGTAAACTTGTCTAGATGTCCCAGCTTCGGACGACATTACACAATGTAATGTCGTCCGAAATTGTACATTAAATTAACTGTTCCTAACGCAGTGTCGCTTTAATCTTTGCATACGCTTGTTCGTCGTCCCGTTTGCAGGTTAACGGCGTTATGCTTATGTATCCGTTCATTGTCGCGTCGGTGTCTAGCGTTAAATCGTTGCCGTAACTGTACACGCAGTACCCGCGCTGGTCAAAGTGCGTTTCGTCCGTTTTAATAAACTCGTCGGTAAAGTACGCTCCGCCTTGACGGGTAACTACGGTGCTTCCCGTAACGTTTTGCGGTATGTTTACGTTGTAGACGTTGCAGTAATCAAACAGTTTGTTTTTAGTTATAAATTCGTATGCCGTTTGTATGTGTTGTTGTACGTTTTCGCCGTTGTTGTGTTCGGTGCTAAATGCAATGGCGCGGGTGTCGTGCAAACCCGCTTCGAATACGCAACCGACCGTTCCGCTATACAAAATATCTTCGCCTATGTTGTAGCCGTTGTTTACTCCCGACAGTACCAAGTCGAACTTTATCCCTAAACCTATCATTGCATACCTTACGCAGTCTACGGGCGTGGAATTGACTTTGTAGGCGGTAACTTTACAAACGGGATAATTTACTTTGGTAACTTCAAACGGGTTGTGTACGTTTATTGCGTGGCTTTTAGCACTTTGTTGCACGGCGGGCGCACATATCGTAACGTCCCCCAACGTTTTGGCAAATTTTACTAGGGTTTGCAGCCCGATTGCGTCTATTCCGTCATCGTTTGTAACCAGTATTTTCATAACCAACCCTTGTTGTTTGCCTTATAGTCGGCAACCATTTTGTCCGCGTCGTCAAGCATCGGCTCAATTTCGGCAGGGTTGTGCAACGTTGCTCCGCAAGTGCATTGGTGTCCGCCACCGCCGTATTTTTCCGCAAGTTGGTTTATTGTCATAAAGCGACTGCGCAACCTTACGCGGATAGTGCCGTCGGGCATATCTATAAATGCCAGTTGTGCTATGCAACCTTTTATGCCTTTAAGAAAACTTATTGCTTCGCTTGCTTGCTCGGTTGTAAGGTTAAACTTTTGTTGCATTGCGTTGTCTACGTACAAGTGTACAACGCCGTTTTTTGTAATTTGCATTTGTTCGAATACATATGCTTGGAATTTAAGGAAGTCGAAGTCCTCCAAGTATAAGTGGGAGTACAGCGTTTCGGTGTCTACTCCGCAGTCGAGCAGCATGCTTGCAAGGCGCAATGTTTCGCCGGTTGTCGATTCGTAACGGAAACGTCCGGAATCCGTTACCATTCCGCAAAAGATGTAGGTTGCCGCTTCCTTGTCGATTTTAAGTTCGTCTTTAAAAGTTTGGTAAAAATATGCAATCATTTCGCAAGCGGAACTGCGCAAGTCCTCTATCCAGCACAAGTCGCCGTAGGGCTTGATGTCTATGTGGTGGTCTATTTTAATTATTTCGCGCGCTTTGTCGTAATGGCTATTGGAAATTCTGTCGGCGGTGGCGGTGTCGATAACTATTAACAATGCGTCCTTGTACAGTTCGGGGGCTATGTGTTCGTCGTCCTTGCCTAAAAACGCAAGGTAGTCGCTGCCGTCGTTTGTTTGCAGGTAAATTTCCTTTTTAGGGTATGTTAACCGCAATATGCGCGCCAAGCCCTTTGTCGAACCTATTGCGTCGCCGTCGGGACGCACGTGCCGAGTAATTATTATTCGGTCGTATTGCTTGATTTTGTCTAAAATTGCTTTCATTGTTTTAAATTGTTCTGTCATATATTTAACTCCGTAAATTTTATTTGCTCAATTCATCCAAGTCTTGTAACATTAACATTGCGGTATCCAAGTCATTAATTGTTGCGCCGCTGGCTTTTGCGTGACCGCCCCCGCCGTATTTTACGGCAACGGGGTTAATGTTGTACTTTTTGCTGCGCAATTCGCACAGTACGCCATGGTCGGTTTCGGTAAAGTTTACCCAGCTGTCTACCCCGCGGATGTCGCTCATTACGCCTACCATTCCGCGCGATACGGTAAATTCGTCGGCGGGAGTGCTAAGCAGTTCGTCCTTGGTTGTAATTATGTATGCAACGTTATGCTTTGTAAAGCGTATTTTTTGCACGTATTTCGCACGCAGCAGTATCATATCGAAGTCGTCGGCGTAAAGGTTTGCATATATCTCGTTTGTGTCGAAGCCTTGCTCTATTAGGGCGGAAGCCAACCTAAACGTCCTTGCGTTTGTCGCATCGTAACGGAAACGTCCGCTATCGGTTACCATTCCCGTAAACAACGCTTTTGCCGATGCTTGGTTGAGTTTAAGCCCCGTTTGTAATGCAAAGTCGGCAACAAGTCCGCAGCAGCTTTCGTAGGTGTTGTCCACAATGTCAACGTCCGCTATCGTTTCGCAGTAGATGTGGTGGTCAAAACGCAAAGTTTTTTCCGCAGTGGTGTAACGTCCGTCGGAAATCATCGATTTAACCGAGGTGTCCAGTATTATGGCAAGCGCGCCTTTGTAAGTTTCGTCCGCTACGGTTTGCGGTGCGCAGTTATCCATAAAGCCGTATCTTTTGGGGTCGTCGCCTACAATAAAAACCGACTTTTGGGGGAAATTGCATTGCAGCAGCTGTTGCATTCCCGTTTGACTGCCTATTGCATCGCCGTCGGGATTTGTGTGACGGTGTATAATGATTGTGTCGTATTTTTTTATTAATTCTAAGGCTTGTTTAAACATATTTCTCCGTTTTAAGTTGTATATTTGCAAGTAAAATAATGCGCATAGTACAGCTTTGTATAAGTTGAATTTAGTATTTAATTATAACATACAACGGTTATTTAGTCAATACGGACGGTCAACTATAATTGCTAACGTTAGTGCATTGCCTTGACTTTTTAATTTTGTTTTGTTACAATCATTTTACCACATTATTTCTTAATATTTTTAGGCAAACAAACACATAATTATCTATTGGTAGATATGTGTGTCTTTCTTTGGCATGTTTGTTTGCTAAACATTGGGAAATAGTGTGGTAACTATCGGGACGCATATTCTACAAGTGTCGTTCCGTTAGGGACGGCACTTTTTTATTGTCGTTTTTTTTGTGACAAGGTTGAGTGAACTTATGAAAGCGAAACCTTATTTAAAAATTATTTTAAGGGGAAAGACATTATGAAAAAATTGACATTGGTTTTATTGCTGTTGGCAATTGCTTGCAGTTTGACTGTCGTTGCTTGTACGCCTAACGAAGTCGAAGCAACGCTAACCGCAGTTTTTGACGGCAAGCACGTCGTTTACGATGACGACAGCCTTGAAAGTTTGAATCCGTATCTATCCGTAACGTATACGGACGAAAAGGGACAACAGTCCGTTGTGACGGATTATACCGTTAGCGGAACGCTTGCGGAAGGCGACAGCGTGTTGACAGTAAAGTACAACGGTTTAAGTTGCAGTGTAACGGTTAAAGTGGAAAAGAAATCTACCTTGCCCGAACCCGATTCCGAAACGTACACCGTAACGTTTATTGCGGACGGCAAAACAGTAGACACGCGGACTTATACCGCTCAAAACACGCAAATAACCGAACCCGCCGTGCCTACAAAAGTCGGCTACACCGGCATATGGCGCGAATACAATTTGACGGTAGGCGACGTATCGGTATTTGCCGAATACACTCCAAAGCAGTATACGGTAAGTTTTGATTACAACGGCGCAACAAGCAACGACACTCAACAACAATTAACCGTAACGTTCGATAATTATGTTGGAAAATTGCCCGCACCCCAAAAAACGGGTTACATTTTTGAAGGTTGGTTTCTTGACGGAAACAAAGTCAATCAATTTACCGTATGGAACAACGACGGAAATTTTGAATTAATTGCAAAGTGGACTGCAAAACCTTACTACATAACTTTTATTGCGGAAGGTAAAAAGGTGGGCGAGCGTACATACACAGTGGAAAACAACGCCGTAAACGCTCCCGCAGTTCCTGCAAAAACGGGATATAACGGCGAATGGGAAACTTATACGTTGACCGTTGGCGATGTGACTGTAAACGCCGTATATACTGCAAAACAGTACGCCGTAACGTTAAACTACAACGGCGCAGACGAAAACGATTCATTGCGCAGTATAACCGTAACGTACGACAACGCCGTAGGGGAATTGCCCGCTCCCGTAAAAACGGGACACGTCTTTGCGGGTTGGTATTTAGGCGACAATCAAATAACCGCTTCAAACGTATGGAAGCTTGACGGAACGGATTTCGAATTCGACGCCAAGTGGACGGCGAACAAACACACCGTCACATTTAACAGCAATGGCGGAAGCGAAGTGTCGCCAATTACCGATGCCGAATACGCGTCGACGGTAACCGAACCCGAACCGCCTTTAAAGGATGGCAACGAATTTTTCGGTTGGTTTAAAGACGTTGAACTTAAAGACAGGTGGTATTTCGACAGCGACGTTATTACGGGCGATACAACGCTGTATGCTAAGTGGAATCCGTATACGCAAGGGCTGGAATACCGATTGAAACCCGACGGTAATTCGTATATGGTTACGGGCAAAGGAACCGCAACCGATATCGATATTGTAATCCCGTCCGTTTACGACGGAAAGCCCGTAACGGAAATTAACAACAACGCATTTCGCGACAATCGTGTAAATAGCGTAGTAATTCCCAACAGTATAAAAAATATAAAAGAAGGAGCGTTTGTCAATTGCTCTTTAACGAAGATAACCTTGGGTACAGGTTTGGAATATGTCCAAGATGCCTTTTACGGATATAACGACATCGCGGAAATTCATTTTACGGGCACGCTTGCACAATGGTGCGGAATTGATTTTTACGCTACGGTGTTTGTTAATAATCACAATTCGGGCGAAACCGGCTTGTATATTAACGGCGAACTTGTAACGGAAGTTAATATAACGGGTGTTACAGAAATGGGCAGAAATATGTTTTTTGGCTATTCTAAGCTCACGTCGGTAGTTATTGGCAAGGGTGTAAAAATTGTTGGATACGGTGCGTTTCGAGACTGTAAAAATCTAACAAGCATATTGATTGAAAACGACATTGAAAAAATAAACAAATATGCGTTTTGGTATTGTCCTGCGGTAACGGATTTTAAATTTAACGGAACTAGTCAAGAATGGGCAAATGTGGATAAGGATGATTGTTTCTACAAATTTAGTAAGGATTACATTTATATTATAGCCGAAAACAAGTATTGTACTGTTTATTATGCTTAATGATTATGTAGCGGTGTTGACATTTGACATAAAGCAACAAATTTGCTAGACTGTACGTTATGGAAAAATCTTACATTAACACGGTACAAAACCAAACGTTCGGCGAGGAACGCGCCTTGTACGGCGCAACCGACACAAGGATTGTAAATTGTGCGTTTGACGGCGTAGAAGACGGCGAATCGGCTTTAAAGGAAGCAAGGAACATATTTGTTGCGGACAGTCGTTTTAACTTGCGTTACCCGTTGTGGCACGACGTAGGAGTGACATTGAACAATGTTGTATTGACGGAAAACTGTCGTGCGGGATTGTGGTATTCCGACGATGTTACAATCGACAACTCGCAATTGCTAGGCATCAAGGCACTGCGCGAATGTAACAACATACGTATAGGCAATTCTCTAATCGTATCTCCGGAATTCGGTTGGAAAAGTCATTTTGCGGAAATTGCCGACAGCGAAATTTCAAGCGAATATCTGTTTTTCATAGGTACGGATATAAAACTGCGCAACGTGCAGTTTAAAGGCAAATATTCCTTTCAATATGTTCAAAACGTCGTTATAGAAAACAGCGTACTGGATACAAAGGACGCCTTTTGGCATTCGCAAAACGTAACGGTTAAAAACAGCGTCGTCAAGGGGGAATATCTTGCTTGGTATTCGCAAGGCTTAACGTTAATAGATTGCAAAATTATCGGCACGCAACCGTTGTGTTATTGCAAAAATTTAACGCTTGTCAATTGCACAATGATTGACACCGACTTGGCGTTTGAGTATTCCGACGCGGAAGCTTCGGTTGTCGGTAATATCGTGTCGGTTAAAAACCCCCGTTCGGGTAGGATTGTAGCCGACAGCATAGGGGAAGTTATTATAACTTCCGACAGCAAGTATCCCTGCAACTGCAAAGTAGTGCAATTAAAAAAGTAAAAATTTAAACAAATTAAAAACCGTCTGCTGTTGTTTTACAGCGGACGGTTTTGTGTAATATTTAATTAATCGCGACAAACGCGCAAGTAAAGCGTTAACGCCGACTAATCGGGTTGTTTGTAATTAATTTCCGTTACCCCGTCGTCGATTAAGTAGCACATTTCTTCGTGTGCGGAAATGTTGTTGCCAAGTTTGTCTAACGGTAGTTTTAGGTATTTAATAGTACCGTTTGCCAGTACGTTACCGTAGACGTCGGTAATGTTTGCTTCGGTAACGAGGAAGCGGTCGTTGTCCTTTACTATAATCGCCTTGCCCATTAAGTCGACGTCGTAGGGCACGGGCTTGCGGAATTTTACTTCCAACGTCATTGTAACGCCGAATTGCCTTTCGTCCAAATCCTTCGCCCACAATGCGCGCAAACCCATTTCGTCCAGCATTGCGGTAATAAGTCCGCCATGCACGCGTTGGGGATAGCTTTGGTGTTGTTCGCGGTAACGGAACACAGTCATTACACTGCCGTCTTCCATATTGTAAAATGGCGCGCGCAGTCCGTATTCGTTGTCCATACCGCAAATGATACACATTTTACTGTTCTTTTGTTTACTTATAACTTTCATATCTGTATTTTACTCCAACCGTTGCGGTTAGTCAAGTTTAATTTGTTTGCTTGTACGGTTTAGCCGTTTTACCGCGCTTTACGTACTGTAAGTGCGTAGTTACGCAGATAACAACATATTGCACTGCATAAAACTTTACAGTGTTCTAATGTTACATTGCTGTCAAATCTTTACAGTGCTTAAATATCCTATCTAAAATTGTTGTATATGTCAATAGTTTGCAATAAGTAATCGAGTTGCGTTAGTTTTCGGCAATGTCGGTACTGTTTTTCGGGGCGTCTAGTTCCCCTGCCTTTTTAAATGCTACTTTGGCAAGTATTACTGCAATAATTTCGTTTATAATTGCCGCCGCGACTATCGTCCCCGAAATGATCGTTGCTAACGATTGATCTATCGTCATAAACGTATTTACCGCTATTCCTGTAAATACTAACGAAACTCCCGAATGGGGCAGTAGCGTAAACCCAAGCCATTTTGTAACGGCAGGTTCGGCTTTGGTAATTTTTCCGCCTATAAACGAAAAGCCTATTTTGCCGATTGCTCTTGACACAATGTATATTACGGTAAATATACCCGCGCCCGCAATCAGACGGTAGTCAAGGGGCAACCCCAAGTTGACAATGACTATAACTAGTGAAATGTTTAATACTGGGGCGTACTTTTTCATCATATCTTCTAATTTTTGTTCGTCTATTAAGTTGGCGACTGCGGAAGCATATGCCATACCTATAAGTAAATAGTTTAGCGAAAAAGCGTGGAAAACAAAGTAGTCGATTACTATACCCGTCGCAACGCAGCATAGCAATCCTGCTAAAAATACCGCAAGGCAACCGACTGCGTTTTTAATTTTACGCAAGATAAAGCCTACGGCAACGCCGAACGCAACACCTATAACAAATGGGAAAACTATTGTGCCAATAGTTAAAAGGACAGATGTAGATTGTCCGCCCTTAACTGCGCCTATTACCGATATGGTGGTAATAAACACAATTACGCCTATTACGTCGTCTATTGCCGCAAGGGGTATGAGCGTTTTGGTTACGGGACCGTTTGTGCGGTATTCGTTAACAATTGACAGTGCAGGCGCGGGCGCCGTTGCAAGTGCAATTCCGCCGAACACAAACGCTAAATAAACGGGTATTTTTGCAATTAAAAAGGTTATTGCAAATGCAAGCGACACAAACGCAAATGTTCCCAATGCCTGTATTGCCGTTATGCCGATAATTTGTTTGCCCGATTTGGCAATTTTTTTGAATATAATCTCTCTGCCTATCATTACGCCGGCAAAACACTCGAAAACTTTTACAAATATTTTATACCACACAGCGTCGGTAATTTCAAACGTTATTACTTGCGCAAGATACGGTCCGAATGCAATGCCCGTCAGTAACCAACCTAAAATTGCGGGTAATTTAATTTTTGAAACCAGTTTGCCCACAACAAACGCTATACACAACACTCCGAATAATCTTAAAATATCAACTACCATATTAATTGCTCCAATCTTGACGTTATTTGCGCCGTTAAAGGTTGTCCGTTTAACTTTTCCAACACGCCGTCTATAATAAACATAGCGGTGTCAATTTCGTCGGTTTGTAACGTGCCTTTAAATTTGTCCTTAATTTCATTGTGCTTTTGCAATGCTATTTTTTTTACGACGTCGTTTAAGGCAAATTTGTTGAAAACGTCGTCACGTATCATACAATACGATTGATAATACAAATTTAGCAGTTCGGCAAAACTGTCTACGGCTTTGTCGTCAGTCAACGCGTCAATGCGTTTATTTGTTTCGTCGTAAAATTTATCGTATACCGCAACCGCTAAGTCTTCCTTGCAAGGGAAAAACTTGTATACCGTCTTTTTGGATATTTTCAATTTGCTTGCTATCGTATCGATTGAAAACTTCAACCCGTCTTTTTGTAAGCCTATTATTGTCGCTTCTAAAATTGCATTTTTCATAACGGAAACAAAAACTCCTATATTTTGTTTCCATATCATACCACATTATTTTCCAAAACGCAACAAAATTATTGCTGTTGTTTAATAAATTTTAAATCGTGCTGTTGTTAAAAAATAATTTTAGTCAACAAATTAAGATTTTACTTTGACGCAATGATAAATACCTATGATTGTTTGACTAAAATTCATATTCGAATTTTATTGGAAAAGAAAATAATTACGCAATCAGAATACGAAGAATTGTATATAATTGCGAAATAATTATATATCGTGTTGCTGATTGTGTATTAAAACAGATCAGGAAAAGTCTCGGTATGCTTTTACGTGTTCAAGGAAATATTTCGCTGTCGCTTTGTGACATTCGACCGGACAAATATTTAACTGGCATATATGAGTTATGGAAAATAAACATACTTACTTATTTCAAGACGGCAACGGGCGTATCGGCAGACTTTTACTTTTCAAGGATTGCTTAAAATATAATATCGTTCCGTTTATAATTGACGAAGAATTAAAACTGTTTTACTATCGCGGATTAAAGGAGTGGCAAAACGAGCGTGGTTATTTGCGGGACACTTGCCTTGCGGCGCAAGACAAATTCAAACTTTACCTTGATTATTTCAAGATACAATATTGACGTCGTAAAGTACAAAAGCAAATCGCTTAAAAAGGCACCGTGATTAAAGTCACGGTGCCTTTTGGTGTGCCGAAAACCATCGGATAGTTCGGTGTTTCCGTGAAGGTTAACCGATGAGCAAAAGAATCCTCCCGTGGTATAATGAGTTCAAGCCCGGCAGCTGAACAAATAACCACAGGAGGATTCGTCAATGAATGACACATCAAGGCAGTATTTCGTGTGGCGATTGAAGGAGTGTTTTTTATTGTATTTATTATTTTGGCTTCGTTGTCGAACCTAATCCGCCTTTGCGTTGTTCGGTAACACAGTCGTCGGCGGTAGTGTTGTAGGCAAGTAAAATTCCTTGCGCAAACGCTTCGCCTTTTTTTATTTCCAAAGTTTTGTCGCTTTCGTTCGTCATACGCACAAATATGTGCCCTTCGTTAGGCGAGTTTACGTAATCGGCGTCGATTATGCCTACCGTATTGTTTAAACGCAATTTGTATTTAAAGCCCAATCCGCTGCGGGGAACTATCATCAAAAAGTAATCGTTAGGCATAACAATGCGTATGCCCGTTGCAACCGTAACTGTTTGCCCTGCTTCAAAAGTTATATCCGTCGGCGCAAAAAAGTCGTACCCTGCGCTTAATTCCGTTGCACGTTTGGGTATTTTTATTTCATTGTATGTTTGTTCGTTGCCGTATTCGGCAAATTGCGTAAAACTTACTTTTTCAAATCTTGCGTTAATTTGCATTTGTCTTTTCCTTTAATTAAATTGCAAAATTATTGTACCACAATTCCGTATGATTTTGCAACCTGCTTTGGATATTGACGAAATATATTTTTTGTTTTGTATTTAACTTAACATATTCGTTGTTTACATCTTAACAAACTTGTGCTACAATTAATTCGTAATACGCGTTCGCTATTAACATTGGCTGCGCGGGCAATCGGAGGAACCGAACTATGGCGTTACAACAACTTACAACCGTATGGGGCGAAAATTTAACGGATAAACCCTTGCAGGAATATCCCCGCCCGCAATTTGTACGCAACAGTTATATCAACCTTAACGGTAAGTGGGATTACGCAATTACTAAAAAGGACGTAATGCCGACTAAATACGACGGAAAAATATTAGTGCCTTTTTCACCCGAATCGCCGTTATCGGGGGTTGACCGTATCGTCAAACCTAACGAGTATTTGTTTTACCGTACATCGTTTACTTTGCCCAAGACTTTTGTCAAGGACATAGTTTTGTTAAACTTCGGCGCAGTGGACTGCATTGCAGACGTTTACGTCAACAACAAGCATTTGTATCATCACGAAGGCGGATATAACAGCTTTACCGTAGACATTACCCAGTCGCTTGCGGAAACAAACGAACTTGTAGTTAAAGTGCGCGACTTTACCGATACAAAACATTACGCAAACGGCAAACAGTCCACGTCTCGCGGCGGAATGTGGTATACTCCGCAAAGCGGAATTTGGCAGACGGTATGGTTGGAAAGCGTCCCCGCGCATTATATACAAAGCATACGCATAACGCCCAATATCGACGACGCTTCGGTGACGGTGGAAGCGGAATTAAACATCGACGAGCCCATAACAGTCAAAGTGTTAGACGGGCAAAAGGAAATTGTAAGCGCTGACGGCAAAGGCGCAATCAAGTTGTATTTCCCCAAAGAAGTGTTTAAAATGTGGTCGCCCGATGACCCGTTTTTGTACAATCTGCGCGTAATTTCCCGTAGGGACAAAGTGGAAAGCTACTTCGGTATGCGCAAGTTTTCGTGCGAAAAGGTCGGCAAATATTACCGTTTAATGTTGAATAATGCGCCGTACTTCCACAACGGTTTGCTCGACCAAGGTTATTACAGCGACGGCTTGTATACCGCGCCTAGCGACGAAGCGTTGCAATTCGATATCAAGGCAATGAAAGACTTAGGCTTCAATATGCTGCGCAAACACATCAAGGTGGAGCCTATGCGTTGGTATTACCATTGCGACCGTCTCGGTATGCTTGTTTGGCAGGATATGCCCAGCGGCGGAACTAAACAGCATAAGTGGGTGACGTTAATTGCGCCCAATTTAGGCATTAACAAAATGAATGACGGCAACTATACGCGCTTTTCGCGTAAAAGCGACGAAAGCCGCGATAACTTTGTTTCGGAATATACCGAAATGCTCGACCAACTGTATAACTGTGTGTCCATTGCTATGTGGGTGCCTTTTAACGAAGCCTGGGGACAGTTCGACGCCAACAAAATTGCGCAACTTACAAAGGACATCGATCCTACCCGTACAGTCGACCACGCCAGCGGTTGGCACGACCAAGGTGGCGGGGATATTAACAGTATGCACGTGTACTTTAAAAAGGTGCGGTTAAATAAGGATTCGAAACGCGCGGTTTGCTTGACGGAGTTCGGCGGTTACAGTTACAAGGACGCCGACCACAGCTTTAATCCTAACCGTACGTATAGCTACAAAAAGTTCGAAACGGTATCGGAATTTAACGACGGCGTTTACGAATTGTACACGCGCGACGTCATTAGGTTGATAGACAAAGGACTTTCCGCTACCGTCTATACGCAAGTGTCCGATGTTGAAGACGAAGTTAACGGTTTGTACACTTACGACCGCAAAGTGCTAAAAATAAATCCCGATATGATGCGGGAAATAAACAAAAAAATCAAACTGTAAAGGTATGTATGCAATTTAACGAAAATTTTATGCGCCAAGCGTTAAAACAAGCCGAACTGTCCGCCGCCGAAGACGAAGTGCCTATCGGCGCGGTAGTCGTAAAGGACGGAGTTGTTTTGGCTTATGCGCACAACACCCGCAACAAATCCCGCAATGCCGTCGAACACGCCGAACTTGTCGCAATACAGCGCGCTTGCAGCGTGTTGAACGATTGGCGGCTTACGGGGTGCGATTTGTACGTTACGTTAGAACCTTGCGTTATGTGTTTGGGCGCGTGCTACAATGCACGTATATCTAATGTGTATTTCGGCGCATTCGACCTTAGCGGCAACGGCTGTATACATCTTGCGGAAGTAATTGGGCGGACGTTAAACCACGAATTGACAATTCAGGGCGGCGTGTTGGAAAAAGAGTGTTCGCAACTGCTGACAAATTATTTTAAATCAAAACGCAATTAGCGGATATTTATCTGGCACTTTGCAACAAAGCATTAAGTGCCGTATATTATAAGTTGTCCGAAGCGTCATTGTTTTTCTTTTCTTCTATTACGCAATCCAAGTTTATGTCGTTGTCTAAGGGTTCATTGTAAATTTCGTCGGCTATTTCCCTTTGTTCGCCCAGTTTTTCCGCTTGTTCTTCCGCTTTTCTAATGCTTGTTGAATAATGCGTGTTAAGTTTAACCACTTCGAAATTAATTGAATTAAAAGTCAATCCCAGTGTGTTTTTAAAACTGTCGGCAAGCATACATCTAAAAGTATCTATTGCTTGCGACACGTTGTCTGCCGACACTTTAACTTTTAAGTTTATTGCAAAGCCTTGCTTTTCGTCGGGGCGTACGCGCGTTTTTTTGACGGTAATGCCGTCCGTTTGTTTTGCGCAATCGGCAATTATACGGTGTACGACTTTTGTTGTAGTGTGGGTTGCGCTTTCGCTGTCGCAAAACAACAGTACGCGTTTTAAGTTTTCCCTTTCGCTAAAATTGACGTATAGCATATATGCCGACAGTCCTAAATACGCAATAAACAATACCCAAATTAACGTTGTTAAAACGCCGTTGTTTGCAACTGCGTAATCGGCGGCGTTGTTAACGCCGTTGCCGTCTTGTTCGGGATAAATTAAGTTTGTATTGTTAAGCAGTGCGGTAATTGCAAAAACAAGCGTTATGCAAATTTGCGCAACAAGTACTACTTTTTCCGCTAATTTACGCATAGTTAAACTCCCCATATACACCTAGTTTATGCAAAATACGTCAAGGCAATACAAGCAAAGTTTAAAAAATCTTAAAAAGATTTCTACATTTATTGACAAACTTAGTATATATATATTACAATCAATACAGTTAATAACGGAGGGTATAGCCCGATGCCTAAAAAACAAGTCAACAAAGGTAACATCATCGAAAACGTATTGGAGTATCTTAACAACGTATCCGACGGAAACGGCGAATTGTTCGATTTAGACAACATTTCGCTTAGCAAGTCCGCTAATATCGACGCCAGATATTCCGAAGCTATTACGGAATTTATCCGCTTTATGGACGAAATTCCCGGCGGATTTCTCATTTACCGCGCAACGGGCGATGAGGAAATTTTGTACGCCAACCGCGCGCTTATAAAAATGTTTTGCTGCAAAACCCTAAAAGAATTTAGGGACTTTACCGGCAATTCCTTTAAAGGTATGGTTCATCCTAAGGACTTAGTATCGGTTGAAATGAGCATAAACAAACAGCGTTTCGATAACGAAGACAATTTGGACTACGTCGAGTACCGCATTCGCCGTAAGGACGGAGCGGTGCGTTGGGTGGAAGATTATATCCGCAGTTTCCACAGCGAAAAAGTCGGCGACATCTTTTACGTGTTTATGAGCGACGTGTCGGAAGATAAAAACCGCCGTCTGGACGAAGCCGCCGAAATGCTTTCGGAAAAGGAACGCAAAATTCAAAACTTAATAGACAAATACAACCGCGAACGCCGTTTGGTTAACCAGGAACATTTAAGACGTTTGGAAGTTATCGAAGGGCTTAGCGTAAACTACGACACGATTTTGTACATCGACCTTGACGCCAACAAGGTGTTGCCGTACCGCGTTAACGACGACTCCGAAGCGGAATTCGAAAAGATGTATCAACCGCGCGAATACCGCGCTTACGTTATGCGTTATATCCGCACCAAGGTTCACCCCGAGGACCGCGAACTTGTAGCAAAGGAAACGGACATGGGCTATATGCGCAGGAAACTGTCCGAAAGCAAAACCTACTACGTAAACTACCGCGAAATGGACGACGATTTGGTAGTGCATATGCAGTTGCGTATAGTCAACGTCGGCACCGACAACCGCAATTTCCAAGTTGTTTGGGGTGCGCGTAATATCGAGGAGGAAATCCGTCGCGATATGAAGCAAACGCAGGTTTTGGAAGAAGCGTTGTCCAACGCCAAACTTGCCAATATTGCCAAGACTACGTTTTTGTCCAATATGTCGCACGATATGCGCACGCCGCTGAATGCAATTTTCGGTTATACCGCCCTTGCAAAACACACCGACGACAAGGCAATTCATTCGTATTTGGAAAAGATCGATGCGGCGGGGCAGCAACTGCTTAACTTAATAGACCAAGTTTTGCAAGCGTCTAAAATCGAATCCAGCGAAATCGAACTTAACGAATCGGAAAGCGACTTGTCAATAATCTTACACAGGGTTTTCGACAATCAGCAAAACTTGGCTTCGCGCAAAGGGCTCAAATTTAATTTAAACGTTTCGCAGCTTACCCACACTAACGTAGTGTGCGACGCCGAAAAGTTGGAACAAGTAATACAGCACATAGTTAACAACGCCATTAAGTATACCGACAAGGGCGGAAGCGTCAAACTTGAAGCATACGAAACGCAGCAGCTTCCCAACGGCTATTCGGTTTACGAAATCAGCGTTGAAGATACCGGCGTGGGTATGGACGAGGAATCGCTCATTCACGCGTTCGAGCCGTTCGAACGTATCCGCAACACAACCGCCAGCGGTGAATTCGGTACAGGCTTAGGGCTAACCATTGCTAAAAAATACGTCGACGCAATGGACGGCAAAATATCCGCGCAAAGCAAAGTGGGCGAAGGCAGTAAGTTTACAATCGAACTTAACTTGTGCGTACGTCCCAACAAGGAATCGCTGTCCGAAACCACCGACGACTTGGTATCGATGCTAAAAGGCAAAAAGATTTTGGTCGTGGACGACAACGAAATCAACTTGGAAATCGAAACGGAAATTTTGCAAGACTTGGGCTTCGAAACGGATACTGCAATGGACGGTAACTTTGCAGTAGACAAAATGGCTGCCGCTAAACCCGACGAATACGCTTTGGTAATAATGGACGTACAAATGCCCACAATGGACGGACGTACCGCAACCAAACTTATCCGCGAACTTCCCAATAAGGAAATTGCCGCTGTACCCATTGTAGCGCTGTCTGCAAACGCATTCGAAAGCGACAAAAAACTTTCTATGGAATACGGTATGGACGCGCACTTAACCAAGCCCGTCGATATCCCCTTACTGCTCCAAACAGTAGCGGAAGTTATGCGTAGCCGTAAGGAAAATAAGTAATCCAAATAAATATTGTCATATTAAAAGGCAGTCTGCGGACTGTCTTTTTTTTTCGTCGTTGTTTTTCATTGTGTTGCTCAATTTCTTTTACCTACAAAAAATTGACTTTTATTTTATGTAAGTGTATAATAAATTCGAACAGGGTAAAAACAATGTTTTGCATTACGCTCGCAAACCGTTGCAAGCAAATTTACTCAATTGTATTATAAATTTTCGCAAGCACATAATTTTACAACAACGCTTGTTAATTTACCTTTTGGAGGAATATATGAAACGTACATACATTGCAAAACTTAAACAAGGCAAGTGCCTTATTAAGGGATATGTCGAAGCTATCCGCGACAAAAAAATTATGTTTTTAGTAATCCGCGACGTAACGGGTTCGGTGCAGGTGACTATCGAAAAGTCCGTCTGCCCCGAAGTCTACGAAAAAGCCAAGGCGTTAACGTTGCACAGCTTTGTTGCAGTTTACGGCAAATGCGTTTATTCGGAATACGTCCGCAACGGCGGTAAGGAAATTTATCCTACCGACATCGAAATTATGAGTATTGCCGATGTGTTGCCTATCAATGCGGAAAGCGGTCCCGACCTTCGTATGGACTACCGTTGGATAGACTTGCGCGACGAAAAGAAAGTGTTTTTGTTTAAAATTCAAACCGCTTTCGAAAAGTACGCAGTGGAGTTTTTTAACAAAAACGGCTTTATCGAAATTCACACTCCCAAAATTACCGCATTGTCAAGCGAAGGCGGCAGCGAAGTGTTCGAACTTAAAAACTACTTCGGTCAACCCGCGTACCTTACGCAAAGCCCCCAACTGTACAAGCAAATGAGTATGATGGCAGGCTTCGACAAGACGTTCGAAATCGGCGAATACTTCCGCGCAAACCCCAGTTTTACCAGCCGTCACGATACGGAATTTACCGGTATCGACGTGGAAATTTCCTTTATTGAGTCCCACCACGAAGTTATGGACGTTGAGGAAGCGTTGCTTAAATACGTCATTGCCGGCGTTAAAAAGCAATACAACGAGGAATACAAAAAGTACTTTGGCAACGACATCATCACAATGGATTACACAATTCCCCGCATAAGCCTTACCGAAGCGTACGACATTTTAAAACGCGAAAAGAACTACGAAGTTCCCCGTGCGTTAAAGGGCGACTTGGACCCCGAAGGCGAACGTTTAATTTGCGAATACGTCAAGGAAAAGTTCAACAGCGATTTTGTCTTTATTATCGACTTCCCCGCAAAGGCGCGCGCTTTCTATTCGATGAAGCAGGACGAAAACCCCGAACTTACCAAAACGTACGACTTGTTGTTTAAAGGCATCGAAATTACCAGCGGTGCGCAACGCGAACACCGTTACGAAAACTTGCGCGCCAACATTGCCGAGCAAGGCATCGACCCCGAAAATATGCGCGAGTATTTGGACTTCTTTAAGTACGGCGCGCCCACGCACGGCGGTTTCGGCTTGGGTATTACCCGCACGCTTGTCAAACTGTTCGATTTGCCCAGCGTAAAGGACGTTACGTTCCTGTTCCGCGGACCCGCTCGTCTTAAACCGTAATATCAATTTAACAAAAGGAACACATTTGTTGAAATGCGTTCCTTTTTGTATTTAATAATTTGCGGTAAAATTATATGGTAAACATAAATTGAAAATACAATTTTTTTATTATACAAAATACAATCGGTTTATTAGTTACTAATACAAAGTTTTATGTTACAATAATTTTGTAAAGGTTTTACCGAATATTACTGCAAACAAAACGTAAGTGTAACTTTTTACTTTTAATCGATTTACATAATGATTTAAATTTAAAACGGGGGGGGAAATATATGAAACGCAAGTCTTTGTCAATATTGATTGCTTTAATCTTTTGCTTTTCGGCAGCGTCAGTTGTTTTAACTAACGGCAGTGCGGACGTATCGCGCCAAAACGGAACGTCCTACACCGTTTCGGCGGAAACGGAACAAACGGTAACTATGCGGGAAATTGCCGACTTTTTGCAGGATAAAAACGCGCATTATCCTTTTTCTGACGAGTTTATCGAAAGGTATCAGCAGTCGGGCGGCGGTTACATAGATACGGCAAAAAAAGCGGGACTTATCGTTGACAAGCAAAAACACGAACCCAATCAAAAGTGGCACTTTTTCGATTCGTGGCTGTACCCCAGTATAGATGACGGAAGTCTTACGTGGGACGCCGACGCCAAAAGGCGCGTTTATACGGGGTTGTTGTGTCCCGAACTTCTGCTTTGGATATACGAAGCGTCGGGTGTCGATCCCGTTAAGGTAAGCAATGCCAAGACCGTTGCCGAACAAGGCAAGGCGGCAGGCACAAACGTTTCGACAATCGCTAAAAATATGCGTGCGTGCGTTCCTTGGGAAGATATTGCAAACAACGTCAAAGGTTACAAACCGTCGGACAGCATTACGCTTAACACAAGTAATTTGCGCCTTACAGTGGGCGAAAACGCAACAATCACCGCAACAGTTCGCGCGCAGGACAATACCGGCGCGGTGTCTTGGAGCGTTACCGAAGGCGGCGACGTAGTGACGATTTCGCCAAACGGCAACGTCTTAACAGTCAGTGCCGTATCCGCGGGAACGGCTAAAATAAAAGCAACTTATAACGAAACGCTTAGCGCCGAATGCACCGTAACCGTTAGGGAACAATCGGTAATAACGGGCGATTTTGTAACCAAGTACAATTTGCAGGGCACAAGCACCGCACAAATTAAAACAAACGAAAATGCGTTTGCCGCATTTAAATTGGACGGCGACGGTAACGGACTGATTAGGGAAGTTAGTGCTATAAGCGGAATTTACGGCGGCGGTTCGGGCGGCAGAAATGAAACAAAGTGGTCGTCTACCGAAATGTTGAAATTGGGAACAACAAGTATTGTCGGCAGCATTACGTTGGAACTTAACGCAAAAGTAATCGGTGTCAAAATTACGGGCTATGTGCATAGCGATAAGTGCGAAATACGCGTCGGCGACAGCACATCTGCGGACTGGACTGCGGATTCCGCCGACAACAAGACGTCAACATATCAATGTTCGGATATGACCGTTGTAAGTAAGGAAGCGGTCGAAAATAACCAAACGTCCACAATCGTCATTAATTTTGAAAGTACAAGCAGCGTAACGCTTGCCACAATAAACACAACTTCAACCAAATACCCGTTGTACATTACGTCTATCGAGTTTATACTGGACTCCGACGTTGCGCAGTAATTTACAGCAGCTAAATAATGAAGGGGAAATTGCAATGAACGTTAAAAAATTATCTGTTATGCTAATAGTGCTGTTTTGTATAATTTGTTTACTAAGCCTTGTCTCGTGCGTGCCGTCCGACAACGGCGACCCAAACGGCGACGGCGGTACGGTTAAAACTTATACCGTCACTTGGAAAAACTACAACGGCGATGTTTTGAAAATTGACGAAAAAGTAAAGGAAGGCGCAGTTCCCGTATACGACGGGGCAACTCCCGCAAGGCAGTCCGACGGGCGCTATTCGTATGTTTTTGCGGGTTGGACTCCCCAAGTTTCGGCAGTAACCGGTAACGTAACATATACGGCGGTTTTCAACGCAAAACTTATCGGCGAGCCGATTGCGGGTGTCGATCCCGTTTTGTCGGATAACGGCAAAACAGTCAAATACGGATTTTATCCCCAAACGCACATAGGCGACGAAAGCCTGATTGCACAATTAAATGAATTGACTCCGTCGCAAACAAACGGTTGGTTTATGCTTGACGGCGAGTATTACGTTAAGAGTGCGGCAAAAGTTTACAATAACGAAAATTATACGTTCGACGACGGAACGGCAATAGTAAACGGAACCGAATACTGGTTCAAGTGCGAAGTTATAGAGTGGCGCGTGCTTAGCGCGCAAGACGGAACATATTACTTGTTATCCGACAAATTGCTGGATGCGCACAATTACTATGCGGATTACGCCAACCGTACTGATAACGGAGCAACCGTCTACTCCAACAACTATGCGCAAAGCGATGTCCGTAAGTTTTTAAACGGCAGCTTTTACGATACGGCGTTTGCTTTAAACAACGCATATGTTAAAGCAACAGCGGTGGACAACGGTGCGGAAACTACATCTTCAAACGGAAATTTGTACGCTTGCCTAGATACAACGGACAAAGTTTACTTGCCAAGTTACGCCGATTATTTAAACGCAAGTTACGGGTTTAATGCAACTGCGGACGAAACTTCGCAAACAAGGGAAAGCAAAACCACCGATTACGCAAGGGCGCGCGGCGCTTGGTATAACACTGCAAGCACACTTGAATATAACGGTTCGTATTGGACGCGTTCGCCGTCGGACGTTTATGCCTACTGCGCATGGAACGTCAATTCGGGCGGGGTTTTAAGTGCGTATGCCGTCGACGGCGCAAGCCATTGTGTGCGTCCTTGCATAACAATAGGTATTGCGCAGTAAGCTTGCGCTATTAAAACATATGAATTATGACATACTCTAAAAACTCGATTTGGATTGATTGCGAATTCCAAAATTGCTACTATGCTGTCTAAACTTTACAGTGTTCGAATTGCACATTGCTAACATTTAATTATACAATAATTTTCACATAGCGAAGCACCCAATAGTTGGGTGCTTCGCTATGCAAAAAATAGGTTATAGTTTAAGCAAATCTAAATGCCAGGTGAAAACAATGAACAAACGGCAGGATCTGCTGGACAGCATAAGAAAACGTTACTATGACACGTTTGACGAAGAATGTAAAGTATTTTTATATAGACTGTATAATTATTACAAACAAACGGATATGGAAACGGGACGTAAACACGGTGAAATATTCAAATCCCTGTATTTAACAAAAAACCCGTTAACATACGACGAACTGTCCGAACAGTACTATATAGATACCTACACCCTAGACCGCTATCGTCAAAGGTACAACAAACTAGCAAAAACCATAATACAAACCGAACAGCTACAACAACTCAACTCCGCATATTCTGTGGGATAGGTTTTTGACGTGATGTATTAAGGGAACAGCTGCGTCAAACCCGTATGCAAAAATTTATGCGGGCGGGAGTAATAACAGTAATTAAAATTTGCAATTGTAATGGGCGGCAGCGTCGATTTTTGTCGGCGCTTGTGTTATTAAAAACATAAGGAGTTTTACGTTGTTTTAGGCGTTTGTTTGCCTGTTAAAAGACAGGGTTACTTTTTATGTAAAAATTTGACATTATCCATTTGGTGTGCTACAATTTAATAGTTTCAGTATCATATTAATACAAGGAGAAACTTTATGGCAGATAAGGAAACTAAGTCTAACCCAAAAGAAGAAAAAAGCAGCACAGCAAAATCTTCAACGGCTAAAACTGCGGCAACAAAGTCTGCGGCAAAAACTACTGCGACTAAACCCACTGAAAAACCTGCGAAAAAAACCGTTGCGGAAAAACCCGTAACTAAGGCGTCGGCAGCTGCCGAAAAGCCCGCAACAAAGACGACGGCCGCTAAAAAGGAGCCGACAGCCGAAAGCGTAGTGGCTAAGTATTCCAACCGCGACCGCAAGTCTGTTGTCGTCGAAGAGGAAGTTCCGCTTAAAAAGGCAAAGAAGTCCGAAGACGCTTACGTAGCGGCAGTAGTGGAAAAACACACTAATTCGCGCGGTAAAAAGACAAGCGTCGTTGGCGAATTAAAGGCGCGCAAAACCGAAGAAAGGTATATTGCCATTCAAGATACGCCGTCAAGCGACGGAACTGCAACTGCGAATACAAAAAAGCAGACAATCATTTTGTGGATTCTTGTCGGCGTACTTATCGCAGCATTGCTCAGCGGTATAATTTTAAGCGCTGTAATGGGCGCGCTTAAAAGCACTGTTCCGTATGTCAACAGTTATCGCGGAATACAGCAAGTAGGTTTCTATTCGCAGGATTTAGGCACAACCGAACGTGTTAAGCCGGTAAGCGAAATCAAGGACGGTGGTTTGTCCGCTTATCCCACTTACGGCAAAACGCTCAGTTCGGTAATCGGATCCGATCCCGACAAAGTTGCCGCACGTAACGCTCTTATTAGGGAATCCAGTTATCTGACGGCAACGGGAACATGGAACGGCGGCGCAGGTGAATACACCTGGATGGATAAGGACGGCAAGTTATACCGCGGGTCCACTGCAAATCCTATTCCCACCGTTGACGGCAGTAACAATCAACGTCAACTGTACAAGCATACTGCGTCGGTTGGTCTTTACGGCGGAGACGTATCAGACGACGAACCCGGCGTAATCAAGCAATTGACTTTCCGTCCCCGCGGATATACAAGGGGTTATAACGTAACAGGTATTTATGCGCCCGCAGGCGAAGTTATTAAAATTGAAATCAGCGCCGAGGATATGGAAGCCACCGGCGGTATAGTAATACATATCGGTCAAGCGTTGTACAACGGTAAAGCTAATAACATTTGGGCGGCTAAAAACCAAATGCAGCGCTTTCCTGTAATTCTTAACACTATGACGGTGGACAAAAGCACGTCCGTCTATAACGAAGATACCGATACGTACACCGCATATGTCGGCAGTTTTGTTGGCGGTCCGTTATACATCCGTAACGAAAGCGTAACGTTTAGCGTTACAGTTTCGGGCGGAGTAAACTATCCTCACTTTATTTTAGGTTATACAACTCCCGAGGACTTCGCACGTATCTCTAAATCGTCCGCACCGTATTTCGATTTGGAAGTTTGGTCTTACGGGGTATTGCACTCCGGTCCCAAATCCCAGGCTAGCGGATTGAGTTATGATGACTTGTACAAAGCGGCGGTTTTGTGGGAAAAGGTTTCCCTTGTTACCACCACGAATTCGCTTCAAGGTATTGTATTTTTGTACGATCCGTTTGTGGCGGCGGGTGCTGCGGTTGCTTTCCCCGGTCAGGGGTCGGTTAACTGTCCTACCGGCTGGATGCGCAGTTCGCTTAGCTACAATTCGATAGTTGCGCAAGGCTCGTGGGGTAACTTCCACGAATATCACCACAACTTCCAAGGCTACGGCGTCGGTAACGGCGGTGAAGTAACTAACAACGGTATGTCGTTGGTTTCGTACGCTTTGTTTACAAAGGTATCGTCCGCACGCGGTATGTCAAACTACGGCGCTGCAAATTTGAGCGGTTGGAATCAATATACCAGTGCTACTTGGGCTTTGGAACAGACTATGCGCATCGCACGTGAAGGTGTCAGCCCCGATAACGGTAATCAAGGTCTTGCTTTGTATGCAACATTGCTGCATAATTTCGGTCCCGACAACTATATTCAAGCAAAAGTAAAACAACAAAGGACAAGTGCTTACGGCGAAAACTACGCAGGCTATATGCAAGCTTGGCAAGATGTGACGCATTACAATATGACGTATTTCTTTAACGAAATGCTGGGCGGTAATGTTAATCCGAGTTTGGGTAACAGCGAGTATCCGATGTTCGTTCCCGTATCCTGTGTTTACCAAACGGGACGCGGAATTAAAGTCGGCAACAACACCGACTATATCGAAACAATGCAACCGTATGTTATTCCTTACGGTGAAGACTTTACAATCGACTTGCGCAAATACGACAGTCCCGGCGGTCAGTACGCTAAGGGCAGCATAGTTTTGCCTGACGGTTTCGAATATACGGTTAAAAACGTTTCGCAGCCCGATCACGGTAAAATTACCGACAACGGCGACGGAACATATAAATTCACACCCGATAAAAATATGCGTTCGGGGAAAATCAAGGTTACTTTGGGAGTTACCAAGACGGACAATGCTTTCGAAGTGGAAGATATCGACTTGATTTTGGAATTCGAACAAACTCACGACAAAAACAAGACGGTTTTGGAACGTACCATTTACACCTATGACGAAGGTAAGGCAATGGACGCTTTCAATAACTTAATAAGTGCCGAGGATAAAAAATGGACTGATGTGAAAGGCTTTAAAACCGAGGAAAAAATCAATCACAGCAATCCTACGCAAAACTGCAATACCGATATTTGGTTTGTAACCGATAACGAAGCAGGACATAACCGATTCCCCGATGCACTGGATTTCCAAATAGCAAAAAACAATACTATATCGGTAATCGAAGGCAAACTGTATGCCGAAGAAGAAGGTAAATACCGAGTATACTTGCGCGGAAGGTTGAATTGCGCAGTGTTCTATTCGACGGACGGCGGTAAAACCTATCAACTTGGCGCAAAAATTACCGACGAAAAAGTTCCCAATGACAGCGCTTATTTCCGCCCCAATGACGAAAACACCTATTTCGACGTTGATTTAGGCGAAAAATCGTGGTTGTACTTTAAGGAAGTTTTGCTTACTCAAAACGCTTCCACAAGCGGAACAAGTTATATCGGTTTGGGTATGAAGCAATGGACAAAGCCGATGTTCACAATGAGAGAAGAAACCGACGCTAACGGTAAAACCGTAATTAAGTATTACGACTATCGAGGCGTGGAAGTAACCGAAGAAGAAGCAAACAATGCGCAACTAATCGAACCGACTGTTACCAAAAACAGTCAGCCGTATGTAAATGCGTACCGTAATTCTTACGAAGAAGTAAAGAGCGAATTCGTTGCCGATTACTTCTATACGCGTGAATATAAATACGACTATAAAGATAACGAGTTGCAAAACACCGAACAAACATTGGTTTCGACAAACTATGACAAAGGTAAATGTTGGGCGGGCGATTGGAACAGTTTTAAAGTCGAAAATTTGACGGACGGCAATAAAAACACCATTATTCATACCAAGGACGGTTGGGGTACAAACGATTCCCGTCCGATACAATTTGTAATCGATATGGGTGAAGCGAAGTCCGTTAACCGTATGATAATTTATACTTCGTACCGTCCTAACGGCGACTATCATGCTGCCAAGACCTTTAAATTGGAAGGCAGCATTGACGGCGAAACTTATACGACAATAGGTGACTTTGCCGATGTTCCTCTTGTACATGCTAACGGCGTTCATACTACAACGGTAGATTTTGACGAAACGACATTGCGTTATTACCGCATTACATTTACCGGTTCGACAAGTAATTTGTTGATTATCGCCGAAATTGAAATGTGGCACGTGTTTGAAGCAAACGGGGCTAAAATGCTTTCCCCCGTTGATAACAGTGTAACGTTTAAGGGTAAATGGAATACCGAACAAACATTAGCTAACTACGGATACGTAATGGTCGGTTCGCGCAACGCCAACATCAGTTTCGAATTCGAAGGAACGCGTCTCGGCGTACTGTCCTCCAATAAGTTCGGCACTAATTACGAAGTGTTCATCGACGGACACAAAATGACGTCTGTTCCGCAGCTTAAACCGCTTAACGAACAAAAAGACGAAACGGGAATGTCGTTTTTGAGCGAAGTTTTGGAGGAAGGCAAGCATACTGTTACAATCAAATGTAAAGGCGAAGCCAACTTCGACTCGTTCGTAGTATATCCCTAAACGCTTGTTAAACAATAAATGTAATTTAGCATAAGCGCAGATACTTGCGCACTGCAACAAAAAAACTCTCTTGAACCAAGAGAGTTTTTTATTGCACTTGTATTTGCTTTTCCTTGGGGAGCATTTCGCCGTTTTCGTAAATTAACGTGATTTTATCCCCTTGTACAAGGTATCCGCGTTTTGCCAGTTTAAACATCGGCTCGTCGCTCATCGAATCGCTGTAAAATGTTTCCAGCGGCGTGTTGCCGAACACTTCGCGGTAAAAGTCGGGTTTGTTTTTGCCGTAGCAGTGTTTTCCGCCCAATACTTTGGATGTTTTAATGTCAACAGGCGTTGCAATGCACCGTGCGTTTATGCGTTTGCACGCTTCGTTAACAAGGTAGTCGGGCGAAGCGGAAATTATAATGTCGTCTTCCTTTTGCTGCTTAAAGTACCATTGCTTTATTTTATTGATGTGTTTGTCCCAGTACCTGACCACAAATTTTTGTTTGTTAGGCACCAGTTTAACAAAGTATGTCAACATATTGTAGTATGTGTCGGAACTTACGCACCGTTTAAAAATTACCGCACAAAGCAGTACCGGCAAATAAATAAACAGGTATGGCAGTCTTGCCCAACAGTAACAAAAAAACCGTCTTACGCTGTTACCCTTTAATATTGTTTCGTCAAAATCGTATCCGTTCATAAAATTATTGTACCACATACAACTGTCTTTTACAAGCAAAACCCGTATTGCCGTACAAAATAAAAATCGTATTCTTTTATTTTGAACTTACAAAACTAATTTCATAAATTTGTAGTCGCAATTTTTTAATGACTTTTAAAATATGAAAATAAATATGCAAGCGTTGAATAAAAATGATGTTGACATATTATACTGTAAGTGTTACAATAAAACCGTAATTTGCGTGGGAAATAAAACTCACGCAAAACTGTTTTACAAGCATTTTTAACTTTAAGGAGCAAAGCAACAATGAAGTACTTTACCGTCGACCTTAACGGCTACAAAGCCGACTTGCCAATACTTCCGTTACCTAGCGGAGTAAACATTGCGTTTTTCAATCTTCACGGCAATGTTGAAATGACCGAACACTGCGGTCGCGAACTTGCTAAGCTTGTTTCGGATTGCGACGTGCTTTTAACTGCGGAAAGCAAAGGACTTCAATTAACGCACGTTATCGCGCGCGAACTGGGGCACAAGTTTTATGCCGTTGCGCGCAAATCTAAAAAGTTGTATATGCAGGACGGCTTGGAAGTAGCAATCAAGTCCAGCATAACAACCGGCGCGGAACAAAAACTGTATATTTCCCGTCACGACGCCGAACTGCTTAAAGGCAAAAAAGTCGGTATTATCGACGACGTTGTGTCCACAGGCAACAGCCTTGTAGGACTTGAAGAACTTGTCAATTTGGCAGGGGGCATTATCCACAAAAAAGGCTTTGTGCTTGCCGAAGGTAAGGCTGCCGAGCGGAAGGATATTTGCTATCTCGGCGTAATCCCACTTCTCTAAGCCCGTATAAAGGGGCGTCTGCGTCGTTATACTCCGTGCGTGTTCGAGTCACGTATGTCTGTATACGCTCCTCTCACACGTACTTGTATGCCTAGCATCCACCCCTTTCTACGGGCTTAGAACGGGATGCCAATCGTCTTTAGCCGAGCAACGTAGTTGCGAATGCATTTAACATATGTATTCTTTCGTCATTGCGAGGAGCGGTAGCGACGAAGCAATCCGGAATCAAACTAAACGTCACCGCAATTATGCATTACGCATTGCGCATTAAAAATATATGTCATCCTGAGCGAAAAATAATATCCATTATGTCATCCTGAGCGTAGTCGAAGGATCTAAGAACCAACAGGATAAATCGTACATACTGTGTTTCGATATGTTTCGCCAAAGGACGGCGAATGTTGCGACGGATCTAAGAACCAACATAATCGTAAGCCTTGACTTGTACAGTCAAGGCTTTTAAGTTGCAATTTTTTGTTTAATTTGTTATACTTATAGCAATACTTGCAAAAGAAGGATGGCAAAATTGAACACTTGTTACGAAGTTATGCTAAACCGTTGCAAAAAGGACGGCAAAATAGTTTACTACGACCACGCCATACCTATGTCGCGTTTTTTGCGCGATGTGGACGCTTTTGCACGCGGTTTAACGAATTTGGGTTTTGTTAAAGGTGACGTCATTACGGTATATTTGCCTACGTGTCCGCAAAGCGTAGTGGCTTTTTACGCTTGTTCGAAGTTAGGGTTGATTGCAAGTTTCGTTCACCCGTTAACGCCCGTCGATGAGCTTGCCGACAATATAACAATTACAAAATCCAAAGCGTTGCTGTTTTACGATGTTTTAGTTAAGGACGAACGACCTCTCTTAAAACTCAACGTGCAGCTTTTGCGTTGCAGCATTACCGACTACGTAACCTTACGCAAGCCCGTTTACGGCTTGTACGCCAAGGCAATAGGCAAGCGTGTTAAAGACGTTAAAACGTATGCGGCTTTAATCAAGGATAAAACCCCAACCGACATTGCAGGAAACGGACAGGACGTCGTGTGCTATATGCACAGCGGCGGTACAAGCGGACAGCCCAAAATCGTTAAAATATCCAACTTTGCATTTAACAGTACGGCAACTACGATAGTGGATATGTACAACCCCGCAAACGACGGGACAAATTACTATCTTACCACTTTGCCGGTATTTCACGCGTACGGCTTGTGCAATTCGGTGCATACGGGGTTTGTTGCGGGGTTCAATCTTGCTTTAATTCCGCAGTATGACATAAAGGTTGTAAAACGTTACTTTAACAAGTACAACATAACCGCTTGGGCGGTAGTGCCTGCAATGATACAAAAAATGCTCCGCGCAAACGCTTTCGACCACAAACGTATGGGCAAATTAGACGTTATTTGGTGCGGCGGCGATGTTTTGACAGAGCAGCTTGTCGAGCAAGTGGACGGCATTTTGGCAAAGTATTCCAAACGTCCTGCGCAAATTATGCGGGGCTACGGGTTAACCGAGACGTGCGGCGTGTGCGCGGTTAACAACTACGACCATTACGCAAAGGAAAGTTGCGGTCGTCCGATAGACGGATGTCAAGTGGAAATTTGGGACGAACAAGGCAATGTTTTGCCTACGGGCGAAATCGGTGAAATTGCTTTAACTGCAAACGGACTTATGTCGGGTTACTTGGACGACGACGGTTCGTTCGTCAAGGACGGACACTGGATAAAAACGGGCGATATGGGTTACGTTGACGAAAACGGCTTCGTATATGTCGTCGACCGTAAAAAACGTATGGTAAAAATAGCGGCAGTAAACGTATTTCCGTCCGAAGTGGAAAACTGTATATCCCAACTGCCTTTTGTGCGAGAAGTTTGCGTGGTAGGTACAAAGGTAAACGGCAAGCAGTATCTTAAAGCGTACGTGTCGTTAAAACAGCCTATGAGCGGTTCGGATGTCGAAACGCAGATTATATCCTATTGCAAAGCGCATTTAATACGTTATTCGGTGCCGACCTTTGTTGAAGTGTTAGACGCTTTACCCCGTACCAAACTTGCCAAAATCGACTTTAAGTCGCTTGAAGAAAAAAATAATTTATAAACGTAATATACCGTTACAAGCCAACAAACTTGTAACGGTATTTTCTTATTGAAATTTACAAACTGTGAGTGCGTAGTTGCGCCGAATAACCACACATAACACTGCCTAAACTTCACAGTGTTATATTCTCACGTTGCTAACCTTGAAAACAATTTTAAAAAATAGTATAATCTAGTGAGTAAAAGCACATTCATATTCGTTTAATAAGCAGAGGACCTCAAAAAACAAAATGGATAACGGCGCAATATTGTATACCGCATATTTAAACGGCGACGAATCCGCATTAGAACAACTTGTAAAACTTTACTACGACGGTCTTGTCCGTTTTGCGTATTGTTTTGTCAAAAGTGCGGCAGTCGCGGAAGACGTCGTAGCCGACGCGTATGCTACGCTTATTGTTAAGCGTAAGCGGTTTTTTTCACGTGCTTCGTTCAAAACGTACTTGTACAAAACGGTACGCAACAAATGCATCGACTATTTGCGTTTTCACAAACGCTTTGTGCCGTTGGACGACTTGCAAAACGTGCTTAGTACAAACGACGTCGACGGCGCAGTGGAAATGAACGAACGGCTGGCGTTTTTGTACAAGTGTATGCAAAGCCTTGCTCCGCAATACAGGTATGTTTTAACGTTGGTGTATATTGAGAGTTTTTCGGTTGACGAAGCTTCCCGAATTATGGGTAAAACGGCAAAGCAAACATACAATTTGCTAGCGCGCGCAAAGCAGACTCTCAAAAAATTGCTTATTGACAAAGGTATAAATTATGAAGACTTATAACGAACGAACGCAATCAATCAAAAACAAAGTAAAGGCAAAGCGTGACCGTAGGCTGGTAATATGGACGGCAAGTTCGGTAGCTTGCGCATTGTTGGTTTTAACAGTAGTGTGTTCATTGCCTATTTTAGGTACAGGCGTTCCTAACATAAACGCTTACAAAAATGACGAATACTACCCGCTTATCAAAAAAATAAACTCGCAAATCGGTGATAATAAATACAGTATTTTCGATAAATTAAGTCAAGGTTTCGGCAGTAAAGACGACGGTAATGTTTTTGAACCTTCCTCTCCCGATGTAAGTGAAGGTGATAATTCTTCGTCGTCGGGCAACAAATACGAGGAAACTACTTTAAACCAAGTGGACGGCATAGTAGAGAGCGATTTGCTTAAACGTAGTTCAACCCATGCGTTTTATTTAAAAAACGGTTATTCTAAAAATGAAGACCCTTGCTTGCTTTTGCAAATTTACCGTCTTGACGGGGCAGATACGGAAAAAGTGACCGAGTATTTTATCCGTCCTAAGGACGGAACAAGTTTTTGCAAATACAGCGCATATATCGACGGCGAAATGTTTTTAAGCGACGACGCAAGCCGTATAACGGTAATAGCCACTTGTATAAGCGAACAAAACATAGTATATACAACGGTTATCTCATTGGACGTAACCGACGTAAGCAACGTTACGGAAGTTAACCGCGTGTATGTTTCGGGCGAGTATTTGTCTAGTCGCAAGACGGACGGCAGCTTGCTTGTTATTACAAACTTTAATGCGGGACATTACGGTTATTACGGCTACAACGCTATCGATTATGACGAAAAACAAACGTACATTCCCCAATGCGGAAGCGATTTAAACGGCGCATTTATCCCTATCGAAAATATTCACATTCCCGACAACTGTCAACAAACAAATTATACGGTGCTTGCGTTACTTGACGAAACGTCATTGTCCGTCGTCGACAGTCACGCAGTGTTTTCGTACACGCAAGACGTTTACGTCTCGCAGGACTACATCGTAGTAATGCGCAACAATTACTACTGTTATAAAAATCAATTCGAATACGGACACGAAACGGAATCGTCGTCAAATGCGGATTTTAACGCTTACGTATGCGAAATTGTCGCGTTAAAGTACAAGGACGGCTTTGAGTTTAAGGGCGAAACGGGCTTGGACGGTTTTGTCAAGGACAGGTACAGTATGGACGAAAAGGACGGTGTGTTGCGTGTTTTCGTCACTGTCCGACATTCGAAGTATACCGCAACGTCACCGTCGGTAATTAACGTAAGTTTGTATTGCGTCAATCTCGAAAATATGCAAACCGTAGCAAGCAAGGAACGGTTTGCTCCGTCGGGCGACGAAGTTAAGTCCGCCCGCTTTGACGGAAACAAAGCGTATGTATGTACGGCGCGGTTAAACACCGATCCTGTGTTTTGTTTCGACTTAATCGACTTAAACAATATTTCCTTTGTCGATACTGGCGAAATTGACGGTTTTTCCGTAAACCTAATTAAGTTTAACGGTTTGCTTTTGGGTATCGGGCAAGGTGCGGATAACGGAATACTTAAAGTTGAACTGTACAAGGAAACGGACGATAATTCTGCCGAAAACGGAATTGTAAGCATTGCTAAATTCAAACGTATTTGCAGGTTTTCTTACGAATATAAAGCGCATTTCGTCAATGCTGATAATAACTTAATAGGCTTGCAGATTTACGATATGCAAGACGATCTTATTACAAGCAACCCCAATGCGATTAAAAACAAGTATTTGCTTTTAAAGTATGACGCTCAAAATTGCGAACTGCAACAAGTATATTTGGACGAATTCGACTCGCATACGGATTACACCCGCGCCTTTTATAAAGATAACGGCGTGTATGTATTCGGCACAAGCGGATTTTTGTTTATAGAAGTTTAACGTTAGGGTTTCACGTTGTTAAAGTACAACTGAATAATTTGATTAAAACCGCAGATAATTATATTTGCGGTTTTTTGTGCGTGCCGCAATAGTTGGCTGATTTGAAAGGGCACAGCATTTTTTATCCGTTCAAAATATTTGTTGCAAACGTTTGCCGTTCGTGATATAATGTTTTTTGCTTAACGTAACCGTTTTACTTGACGGGACAAGCGTTGCGCAATCATTTGACAATAGAGGTCAATTTTTATGAAAGTTATCGTAGTAGGTTGCGGTAAAATCGGTAAAGCAATTTTGGAAAGTATGCAGGAGGAGCGTCACGACATTGTCGCTATCGACAACGATCCTCAGGTCATCGAACAAATAACCAACACATTTGACGTAATGGCAATTTACGGCAGTGCTACTTCTACCGAAATGCTTAATCAAGCGGAAGTGTCCAAGACAGACTTGTTTATTGCCGTTACCGAATCGGACGAAGTTAATATGTTATCGTGCTTTTTGGCAAAACGTATGGGGGCAAAGTATACGGTTGCGCGTATCCGCGAAACGGAGTATAACGACGACAGTTTGCAGATATTGAAAAAGGAATTGGACTTGTCAATGTCTTTAAACCCCGAACTGTTAACGGCGCAAGCGTTGTACGACATTTTAAAACTGCCTTCGGCAGTAAATGTAGACAACTTTGCAGGCAAAATGGTGCAGTTGTTGGAAATAGTCGTTCACGACGATTCGCCCATTGTCAACAAAACATTGCAGGATATCCGTAAAAAAAGTTCAGTGCCGTTTGTTGCGTGCGTAGTTCAACGTGACGACCAAGTGTATATTCCGACAGGTACTTTTCAACTTCAAGTGGAAGACAAAGTCGCTTTTATGGTTAAGCGCAGCGATTCGCACAAATTCGTAAAAGGCGCGGGCTTTGCGCAAAAACAAGGACACGACGTAATAATTATGGGCGGAAGTACCGTTGCGTGTTATCTTGCAAAATTGCTTGCAAGTAACGGACTGAACGTTAAGATAATTGAAAAGGACGAAGAAAAGTGTGCCGTCATTGCCGAAAAATTGCCGTCGTCTACAACGGTCATTTGCGGTGACGGAACAAATCAGGACTTGTTGTGGGAGGAAGGCATTAGGCAAACTTCGGCTTTTGTTGCCTTAACGGGTAACGATGAGGAAAATATCCTTATGTCCTTTTACTGCAACAGCGAACGAGTCCCCAAGGTAATAACAAAAGTAAGTCATCAAAATATGATTAGTCTTGCGGAAAAACTGGGTTTGTACACAACGGTTTGTCCGCAAAAGTTTGTTGCTAATACGTTAACCCGTTATGCGCGGGCTTTGGACAATTCTCTTGCCAGCAAGGTGGAAACAATGTACAACCTTATGGACGGTAAGGCGGAAGCGTTGGAATTTGCCGTATTGTCCGATAGCGCAATAATCGGCGTTCCCCTTAAAGATTTAAATTTAAAACCTAACTTCATTATTGCGGGAATTATCCGCGGCAGGGAAACAATCATTCCCCAAGGTTCGGACAGTATTAATATAGGCGACCGCGTAATAGTCGTTGCAATGGGTTCGCACTTGTACGACTTGTCGGAAATTGTGAGGTAACAATGAACTACCGCATAATTTTTAACACATTAGGCAAAGTAGCGTTGGTGCTTGCCGCACTGTTGGTACTGCCAATGGTTATTGCCGCAAGTTTAACGGAAAGCTGTTGGTGGGCATTTGCCGTTACGATAGGTATAAGCGCAGTTGTAGGCGTTGTGCTCGTGTTTGCATTGCGTCCTAAAAATAACGTTTTCTTTTCCAAGGAAGGGCTTATAATCGTATCTCTGTCGTGGGTGTACGTTTCGCTAATAGGCGCATTGCCCTTTGTTATAAGCGGAGCTATTCCGTCATATATAGACGCGTTATTCGAAACCACAAGCGGATTTTCCACAACGGGCGCAACCATACTGCAAGGCGAGCAAATCGAAACAATGGCAAAAGGTTTGCTGTTTTGGCGGAGTTTTACCCACTGGATAGGGGGTATGGGAGTAATAGTTTTGGTAATGGCGGTTATGACGGGCGCAAGCGAACGCAGTATGCACATTTTACGTGCGGAAATGCCCGGTCCTACCGTTGACAAAATTGTTCCCCGCGCGCGCAATACCGCAAAAATACTGTACCTTATTTACGTCGGTCTTACCGTTTTGGAAATTATCGCGTTGATAATTGCCGGTATGCCGTTGTTCGACGCCGTAACCCATTCGTTCGGTACGGCGGGTACAGGCGGTTTCGGCATACACGCCGACAGCATTGCTTCGTACAATCCCGCTTGTCAATGGATAATAACGGTATTTATGTTGTTGTTCGGCGTAAACTTCAACTTGTACTTTTTGATGTTAATACGCAAGTTCCGTTCGGCGTTTTCGTCGCGCGAACTGTGGATATATACGGGTATAATAGTGGTGTTTACAACCGCAATAGCAATAAACATTACTAACCAAATGAATTTTACGCAAGGCGCAAACGACGGAATACGTCATGCGTTTTTCCAAGTGGCGTCCTTTGTAACTACAACTGGTTATTCCACGATACCTTCATCGTCGTCAATAAACGAACTTCCGCAATTAACCAAAGGCTTGCTGTTTTTACTGCTGTTTGTGGGCGGTTGTGCAGGTTCTACCGCAGGCGGGCTTAAAATATCCCGTATAGCGCTACTGTGCTGCGCTGTACGCAAGGAATTGCGACGCATCATTCATCCCCGTCACGCCAACGCAATCAAGTTTGAAGGCAAGGCGGTAACGGACGAAACCTTGCACGGCGTTACAAGTTACTTTGCGCTGTATATGTTTATAATAGCGGCGCTGTTTGTAATTTTAAGTTTCGATCCCAACCCCGAACTTTCGGTTGAAGCAAATATTTCAATTGCGGCTTCGTGCGTTAATAACGTCGGGCCTGCATTCGGAGTTGCGTCTAACGGTTGCTATATGTACAGTTGGCTGTCCAAGCTGGCAATGACGTTTGCAATGATGTTCGGCAGACTGGAAATTTACCCCTTATTGTTGACTCTGTCCCCCTTAACGTGGATAAAAAAATAATTCCTAAGCCCGTATATGGGCGCGTCTACTGCGTTAAACATCATAGCCCGCGTCGGTCGTGTATGTCTTTATACACTTCCTAGCGGGCTATTCGTTTGCCTTGTATCCGCACCCATCTACGGGCTTAGTTAGCCCTTACTTGTTGTTTTACACGAATTATCAATAGGATTTAAATGTGTCATTAAATGTTTAACGTACATTGCAGTCACGTAAACCTAATACGCTTCCGTCGTCATATCCGCACCCGCCTTCTCTTGCTCGTTTTTACGGGCTTAGGGCAAAATAGGCAATTTAAAAGGCGCGTCTACTGCGTTAAACATCATCGTAGGGTGGGCAGACTCTTGCCCACCGCATAATATATAATTTTAGCCCGCATTGTTTTTTCCTTTGCGGGTTATTCGTTTGTCTTGTATCCGCACCCATCTACGGGCTCAGGTTGTTACTTGGTAACGTCTTTGCGAGCGTTAGCGAAGCAATCCAGAATTAAATGCCACCACAATTACGCTTTACGTGTTCCAAATATATGTCATCCTGAGCATAACATCAATTATGTCATCCTGAGCGGAGCCGTAGGCGCAGTTTCGCCAAAGGACGGCGAATGTTGCGAAACATCTAAGAATACGGTATATACGATTTATTCCGTTGGCACTTAGATCCTTCGACTCACTGCGTTCGCTCAGGATGACATATATTTTAATGCGCATTAAAAAACGCATCATTTTGGATTTTTCCTAAAATGGTGCGTTTTTATCATTTTGTGCAGATTTAATTATTTCCCCAACGTGTCCGCAATCATTTTTTCGAATGTCGCAACTTTGTCCGTCTTTACGGTGTTTTTAGCAAGGTTTAATTGCAGCGCGTAACAATTTTTCGACGGCGTTATAAAGTCGCGTATTACAATGTTAATGTATGCAAGGTCGGGGCTTGTTTTTAGTCCGTCAAGATATTCGTTCATATTGTCGGTGTGCGTTGCTTCGCGAAAGTGCGGGCCGAATACAAACATACCGTCCGTCAACTGTCCTTGCAATATTCTAAGTCCTTGTCCGTATTGCGGTTCTTTGTACAAACCCAAATAGTGCGACAATCCGTCTTTAATGTAGTTTGCCGAACTTTTTTTGTTGTACTTGCTAAAATAAAAGGAGTGTAAAACACTGTTCGTGCGGCTTCCGTCATCATTGTTACGTTGAAATACGTAATTCTTTGAAATTATATCGTCATTTGTCCGTCCCCAAACAATAAGGCATTTACCGCGTACGTCGCCCATTGTCAAACTGTCGACAAATTCAACGTCTGACTTGTCTGTTAGGTTTATTACAAGCATTTCTTTTAATTGTTCGTCTACAAGTTTAATTGTTTCGTTTTGCGCTTCGGTGTCATTTTCTTCAAAGTGTTGGAAGTCTAAAATTATGTTTTCGCTGGTGTTGTCAACAAGGAATTGCTTAACGTCGTCAATTACGCTTTCCAAACTCATTCCCTTAAACGGTCCGTGATAAATTAACAGTTTCTGTTTGGAATACGCAACGCGCAAGTCAAGATAGCGCGTACCGCATTTAAGCAAGTCGGCAATATCTCTGTCTTGCGTTGCGGCAAGGTAGGATATTCCCTTTGTTCCCGCGTCGTGCGCGCCTGCTATAACAACGTCTTTAAGCAAAACATCGTCTTTAATCATACTTTGCCAGCTAGCAAGTTGTTCGACAGGCTGGCTTTTGTCGTTTTTGCTGTTTGCTATAATTGCGCAAACGGATACGGCAATAAGTATTGCGCCTAAAACGGCTGCAATTATTATTAAAGATAATTTGCGTTTAGTCATAATTAACTCCTTGTGTGTCGATATGCGTATAATGTTACGCGCGACAAAATGTATTTTTGTTGTCGTTTGCGTGATTAATTTATTATACCATTATGCAATGATTTAATCAATACTCAAATTTTTGTTTAAATCTGCAATAAAATAACGGTTTGTAACGTTTATTAAAACGGTAAAAATTATTTGCGCAATCTCAATAAATTGATTTTTATATGTAAGTCGGTTGCTTTGCATATCTTATAACAGTTTATTTGCGTAATTTATATATCTATTAAAAAAATTGTATTGACTATTTTTGTACGCGGGTTTAAAATAAAACCGTAATGGAGGTAACTATGAAAAAAATCGTTGTAATAATGCTTTCAATCGTAATGGTATTTGCGTTGATTGCAGTTACTGCATGCGCACCCTAAGCAACTACCGTGCGCATTAAACTTTACGTAACGGCGGACAGTACGCCGATAGAGCGCAATCACACAATAGGTCAAGACGACTTGCCCGCAGTTACTAACGGCAACTTGACGTTTAAGGGCTGGTATTACGATAAAGATTGTACTCAACCTTACAGCAATGACGATACCGATATTGCAAGCGGCACCGCCTTGTACGCCAAGTGGGAAAATTCCCAAGGCGGAATTGTCGGCGACAAAGTAGTGTTGACTTTAAATTTAAATTACTCCGGTTCTACACCGATAGTAAGGGAATTGGACAAAAACTCCGCAACCGTTTTGCCTACGCCCGCCCGTAGCGGCTACACATTTGGCGGTTGGTACACCGAAACAAACGGCAACGGCATTAAATGGGACAATTCTATGGCAATATCGTCTAATATGACTTTGTACGCTCACTGGACTTCGGGCGGCAGTCAAGGCGGTGAAGATACAAAACCCGTCGATATAAGCGACGTATTAAAACAGTACGATTCCAACTGGAACTTTGCCGTAACGGTAACCGTAGACGACGGCGAAGGCGGCGAATCTATCGAGTATTACGAATATCGCGGCGACGACATTTTAAATACATATAGCGGCAGCGACGGAAGCGAATACACCGAATATTTAAGTTGGGATAACTCCAACGGCTTTACATATTATTACGACAACGGCGACGGTACGTATACCGCATACGACGAAAACTCAAATGAGTTTGACGATTATTATTCTTATTCGTATATAATCGATATGTCGCAAATAAGCAGTTTGTCATTTGTACAATCGGGTACTAATTATGCCGCAGCTAATCCTACATCGGCGGGTAATGCTGTTTTGGGCGATTACGGCATCAATTGGAATTCGTTTATAGTAACTATCGTCGACGGCAAAATTACAAAAATTGTCGGCGAAATGTCCGACGGTTACACAATGACGTACGAATTTAGCAAGTACGGTCAAGTAAACTTTACTTTGCCCGAAGCAAGTACAGGCGGTTCGGGCAGCGAACTTCCTACCGAACCTACCGGTACAATGGATAACCAAGTTTACGACAAGGAAACATTCGACAACAGCAACTTGCAAGACCAAATGAAAAAAGACGACGGTTACATCGGTTTGCCGTCGCAAGGTACTTTCAATGCGCTTGTAATTCCCGTTCAATTCAGCGGCGATACAATCACGCAGCAGCAATTGGTAAACCTAAACATTGCTTTTAACGGCACATCGGCGCAAACCGGTTGGGAAAGCGTAAAAACGTTCTACCAAAAATCTTCCTACGGCAAGTTGAATATTACATTCGATATTGCGGATGTATATGAATCGGAAAACAGTGCGTCCTATTATTCTAAATACTCCGAGCAAGTTGACATCGATGGCGACATTTGGACAAAAGACGGTTCCGCAAAGCTTTTGGAAGAAGTGCTTGCTTATTACGCAAGCCGTATCGACTTAACAAAGTACGACTCGGACGGCGACGGTTGTATCGACGCAGTATATCTTATCTATTCGGAAGAAGTCGACTACATAAGCGATGATTCGTTCTATTGGGCGTATGTTACTTGGTATTACGGCGACCAAACGTTTGGCGGTAAAGATGCATTCTATTATTTGTTTGCGGGTTTCGACTTTATGACGGAAAATATTGACAAAATGCCTAACGTAAAGGTAAATGCCGAAACTTACATTCACGAAACGGGACACCTTTTAGGCTTGGACGACTACTACGATTACGACGAAAACAGCGGCAGTAATTTAGGACTGGGCGGTGCCGACATGATGGACTATAACGTAGGCGATCACGGCGTATATTCTAAAATAATGCTTGGTTGGCTTACTCCCGAAATAATTACATCCAGTAAGACGGTTACGATACAAAGTTCGCAAGCAGGCGGATATGCAATACTTATTCCGTTAAACTGGAACAACTCGTATTTCTGCGAATATTTGCTGATCGATTTGTACACCGCAACGGGACTTAACGAAATGGGCTCACAGCAAACAAACACTATTCTATACGACGGTGCGGAATACGGCGTACGCATTTATCACGTAGCTTCATCTATTAACAATCCTTATAATGACGAATACGGTTCGTTCACCGACAATAACAATTCCGTATCCGGGCTTCCCCTTATTAAGTTGGTTGAAGCAGACGGCGAAACGAGTAAGAGTACGGAAGGCAGTTGGGCTTCGCAAACTGACTTGTGGCAAACGGGCGACTCGCTTAGCGAAGTATTCCCGCAATATATGCGTTACGACGGAAAACTGCTCAACTTCAACATTACAATCGACAGCGTTTCGAAAGACGGCGCAACAATAACTATCACATATAATAATTAATTGTTTTTAATTATCCGCAGGTACATATGCCTGCGGATTTTTTATTGTTGCGTTTTGTAATACGGACGGTATCCGCCCGCATACTTATTTGTCGGTATAAGTTTTAACGGAAATTAAAAAAGGAGTGGATATATTTAATTATTGCTATAAAAAAAATTGTAACGTCTATTTTTCATTTATTAACATTTATGTTATGCAATGTGATATACTGTAACGGTTAAGAATATTTTAAGGTTATTTAATCGTTGAAATAATTGTAATAAAGTTAATTAACAAGGAGTGTTTATGGCGGAAAAAGTTTTAAAAGCAAAAACCCCGCTCTCTGCCGAAGACAGACAGTTTAACCGTAACAAATGGTTGTTCGGAGTTTCGGGCATAGGCAGGGATATGGCATATCAATTGATAGCGTCGTTTTTGTTGGCTTACGTACAGTTCGGCACAACGCTAAACGTTTTGCAGTTTGCAACTATAAGTATGCTTATCGGCGTAGTAGGGCGTATTTGGGATGCCGTAAACGATCCTATGATGGGTGCAATTATCGAAGGCACGCATATGAAGATGGGCAAGTTTCGTCCTTGGATAATGATAGGCGCAATACTTACCGGTATAATAATCGTTATAATGTTTAACGTGCAATCGTTGTCTGGTTGGGGCTTTATCGCTTTTATGGTGGTAATGTATTTGCTGTGGGAAACGGCGTTTACAATGAACGACATCGGCTATTGGTCGATGCTTGCAAGCTTGTCAAGCAAACAGTCGCAACGTGATTCGGCAACAATGTTGACCGTTGTATTTGCAGGTATCGGTGCGTTTGCGGCACAGGGCGTTATTCCTATGATTTACCCCGGTCACGTCCGCGAAGCGTTTAGGTGGTTAAGTATCGGCATAGCCGCAATATTTGTAGCAATGCAAGTGGTAATGGCATTGTTCGTTAAGGAACGTCCCCGCGCGCAAATGGAAGTTAACGAAAAAATTTCCTTAAAGCAAATGTGGAATACAATCCGTCACAACGACCAAATACTTTGGATGACGTTGTCAATGTTGTTTTATAACGTAGGTTCGGCAATGCTTGTAGGTTTTGCTTACAACTTGTATTATCTCGAAATAGGCTACGACGGCAACGCAATAGTGTTTGTGGCAATTTTCGGCATATTCAACATACTTTCGCAATTGCTTTACCCCGTTATCGTCAAAAAGTTAGGCAGACGTAAATTGCAAGTTATTTCCATAATTACTGCTTGCGTAGGATATGCGGGCATTGCGTTAATAGGTTGGGCGGAGTGGTTCCCCTTTAACTTGTACACTTTAAGCGGTTTCGGCATATTGGTATTTGTCGGTCAAGCGCTGTTTTATATGTCAAGTATAATCAATATGACTAACTGCGTCGAATACAACGAATACAAACGCGGCGAACGTAACGAAGCGGTAGTGTCCACTTTGCGTCCCTTTATGGCAAAGTTTGCCGAAGCGTTAAAGTACGGTATAGTTACCCTTGTGCTTACCGTATCTATGGTTTACGGTTTGTCGCAAAATATTTCCACGTTGGAATCGCAAAACAGTTACTTTAACGCCGATTCGATGACGACCGAACAACAAATTTGTTACATCGACAGCATAAACGAATTGCGCGTCGAATGGAACAGCGCAACCGAGCAGCAACGCTCCGACAAGGAATTTGCTTCGGCATTTACCGAAAAAATCGACACATACGAAAAAACTTTAAACGGACAAAAAGTGTACCCGTTAGCGGGACACCAAATTTCTGCCGAATACCTTGACGCTATTGGCGACATTGCCGTTATGCGCGTTGAAACCGTAACGGAAAACGGCAAGCAAAAGGAAACTGCAACTTTTGTCTGTTTTGTAAAGGATTTGCAGGACGCTGGTGCCGAATCCGAACTTACGGCAAGCGGCAACGTCAAATACAGGTTTTCCATTACGTACGAACAACCCGACGGAACAATTTATAATGCGGCAAACAACAACTTCCGCGATAAACGTACTACGTCAATGCGGGTATGGCTGCGTATGGGCGTAACCCTTGTTCCCATTTTGTTCATAGCAGCTGCGCTTATCGTTCAACACAAAAAGTTTATTATTACCGAAGAGTACTACGATATGATGTTGGAGGAAATCGAAAAACGCAAACAACAAACTGCGGACAACGGACAACCGCCCGCCGATATTCACGACGACGCAGACGGCGCCGACGTTAAAACCGAATAACAAATTTACTTTAAAGTCCTTTGCTTATTTTTGCAAAGGGCTTTAATTTTGATGTATTCGGCTTACATCGTTCGCGTGTGTTACGGCAATTAGATTGACGGTTTTAAAAAAAAATGGTATTCTTAGCGATATGAACAGCAACCCGATACAAAAAATTTACGTTTTTGCCGCCAAATATCCATTTGACGTTTTAAGCGGTTATATGCCGCCTGCGCGTCAAGCGGAAATAGATTGCTGCAAGGACGTAAACGTCCGTCAAAGCAAATACTACGCCTTTAAATTGCTAGAAATTGCATTGCGCGACGTTTACCGTAAGCAGTTGTGTGATGTAAACTTTGTGCTGGATGTTAACGGCAAGTGGAGTTGTGACGTTTGCAAGTTTTCCCTTACTCACAGCGGCTGTATTGTAGCGGTTGCATTGTCGGACAAGCCCGTAGGCTTAGATGTCGAAAAAGTCGATATTTCGCGTTTCGATGTCAAGTTGCAAAACAGGATACTGTGCAAAAACGAACAAGCGTTTGCTTGGCAGTTGCCCGACGAACGCCGCGCATTGTACGCTAACAAGTTGTGGACGGCAAAGGAAGCGTTGTTTAAGCGTGACGGGGGCAAAACTTTTATTCCCGAACAAACAGACGCGACGGAACAAAAATGGCAAACGGTAACGGTTAACGACGGTAAAACGCAATACTATCTTACTACTGCGGGACAATGCGATTGCTTTGTCGAATACCGCGTGTTGTCGGTCAATTTAGGCGAGCGTTAAATTTTTGTGTAAAGTATCGGATTTGTTTTAAACTGTTTTAACGGTATCTTTACTTAAAATAAACTTGTAAATTTTCAACCCGTTTTCAGTTATATTGGGTAAAATCAAATCAAAAAGAAGAAAAAAAAACATATGGCTAAAAGAAAATGGTTGCGCACGCGGCATAAAGCGGTTTTTGCCGTTTTGCGCGGTATATTCGGAATTCATACAAAATTAAGGTATAACTACAAGGCGGAAAAGTCCTGTTTGAAACCGCCTTTTTTGTTGATGTCAAACCATACAACCGCATTGGATCCGTTTTTTGCGTCGCTGTCGTTTAAATGTCCTATTTATTTTTGCTCTACCGACGATTTGTTTAACATTCCCGTTGCTACGCCTATAATTAAATTTTTGGTTGCGCCCATACCTAAAATGAAATCGGGTATGGATATGCACGCAATACGCGATTGTGTACGCGTTGCGCGCGAAGGGGGTGCGGTAGGCATTTTCCCCGAAGGAAACCGTACTTTAAGCGGAGCGCAGTGGGAAATGACCGACGCCGTATCTAAGTTTGTCAAAATGTGCAATGTGCCGTTGGTGTTGTATAATATCGAAGGCGGTTACGGTTCGGATCCGCGTTGGGGAACAAAAATTCGCAAAGGAAAAATGTGCGGATACGTCAAGGCGGTTTTAACTCCCGACGAATTTAAAAATATGTCCAACGAACAATTGTATGAGTTTGTTTGCAAAAATCTTACGGTATACGATGCGGACAGCGGAGTTAAGTTTAAAAACAAGCGCCGTGCGGAAAATATCCAAAGGGCGTTGTATATGTGTCCGCATTGCGGTAAAATATCAACAATAACGTCTAAAAGAACTAAGTTTAAATGCGTAAACTGCAACAACGAATGGACATATACCGAGGACTTGCACATCGAACCTGCCGACAAGTTCGATACCGTTTTGCCTTGGTACGAATGGCAGCGTGACGAAATGCGCCGAATTGCGCAAACGTCTACGGGAACGGTTATTGCGGATAATGCAACCGAACTGTACCGAAGCGGCGGTGGAAAACGTAAAAAACGTCTTGCCAAAGGCAGCGTAAGCGCAGATACGGAAGGGATAACTTTTTCGTCTAAGCGTATCGAAACTCGGTTTTTGTATGGCGATATGAGCGGTTTCGCCATTGTGCGCAAAAACAAGTTTGAATTTTACGTTGACGGTATAACTTATCAAATTACGGGCGACGACAAGTTTTGTCCCGTTAAGTATTTACATTTGTATCAAGGAGTTAATTTATGAATACATGGGACTATTCGTTTTGGTCCGCGCTAGTGCAAATAAGCATTTTGCTTGTAGCCGCACTTGTGGGAAACACTATACGCAGGCTTGTTCCGTTTGTGCGCAAGTCGTTGCTTCCAAGCGCCGTTGTCGGCGGAATTATAATTTTGTTGTTTAAGTTTATTCCTGCCGTAAACAATTTTATCGACGCTACCTTTATGGAAGGGGTTGCGTATCACTGCTTGGCATTCGGCTTTATTGCAATAGCTTTAAAAAGCAACGTAAACAAGTCGGACGGTACGGGCATTGTAATAAAAACAGGCGCCGTTGTTGTAGGCACGTATTTAATTCAAGGCATAGTAGGTATAGTTATTACCATATTGCTGTCTTTGGTTATTTCGGGGCTTATCCCCGCGGCAGGTTTGCTGTTGCCGTTAGGCTTCGGTCAAGGACCGGGACAAGCGCTCAACTTCGGTACGACGTATGCTCAGCACGGTTTGTTCGAAGGCGCAAGTTTCGGGCTTACAATAGCCACCGTAGGATTTTTGGTTGCGTGCATAGTCGGCGTTATTTATCTTAATATTCTCAAACGCAAAAACCGTCTTTTGGACGTTGTGGAAGGGGAGTATTCCGAAGTCATCGAACAAGCGGATTCGCCCAATGACATTCCACTGTCCGATTCTATCGACAAGTTTACCGTTCAAGTTGCAATAGTTATGGGTACGTATCTCATTACGTTTTTGCTTATGTGGGGTATTACGGCAATCATCGATACCGGTATTATGGGCAACTTCGGCGAAAAAACGTTAAAGCCGCTTATTTGGGGATTTAACTTCCTGTTCGGTACTTTGTTTGCATTGTTGGTTAAAAAGATAATTCAGCTGTTGCGCAAACGCAACATAATGAAGCACGATTATATCAACAATTATATGATGAACCGTATTTCGGGCTTTGTGTTCGATATGATGATTCTTGCAGGTATTTCCGCAATAAAGTTCGACGTAATACAAAAACTTTGGCTGCCGTTACTTTTATTGTGCGTATTCGGTACAGCCGTCACGTTTGTATATTTGAACATCGTATGCAAAAGGCTTTATCCGACGTACCGTTATCAAGCAATGGTGTCCTTGTTCGGTATGCTTACGGGTACTGCAAGCACAGGTATGATTCTCTTGCGTGAAATCGATCCCAAGTTCCAAACGCCCGCTGCAAACAACCTTATTATGCAAAGCGTTCCGGCTATGGCGTTCGGCTTTCCGATGCTGTTGCTTGCAGGTTATGCCGCAGGCGGTATGACGGCAAGTTTAATAACCCTTGCTGCCCTTGTAGGATTGTTTGCGTTAATGAATGTAATTGTATTTGTCAAGTTTAAACGCAAAAACGTCAAGGGGGGGGGGTAGCGGTCTATCTGCCGACGGAAACGTCGACGGCGAAGCTGCGTTGCCTGCCGAGAGTGAAAGTTAATATTTTTTTACGTATTGTTGACAATCACAGATGTTAGTGGTACAATTAATGCAACCTATCGAGAGTAACGGAGAGACGGACTCGGTGAAGTTACAGCAACCTAAAATAAAGTTAGGTGCTAAATTCCGCAAGGGGCAACCTTGAAAGATGGGACGGCGAAAAGCGATAATTGCGGTCTTGTCTATTGCTATGGACAAGACCTTTTTGTTGCAATCCCCGCCTTCGATAGGTTTGACGCATTTTGCGTCAAACAAATTATTTGACGGAGGAAAAATTAAAATGAAAAACACCAAGCACAGATTTTTTACGTCCGAAAGCGTAACCGAAGGGCATCCCGACAAAATGTGCGACCAAATATCCGACGCGATACTGGACGCTATTTTAGCCAAGGATCCCGACGCGCGCGTAGCGTGCGAAACTGTGGTCTGCACCGGTACTGTGTTCGTAATGGGACAAATTACAACAACTGCGGTTACGGATTACGCAACAATCGTGCGCGATACGGTACGCAGTATCGGTTACACACGCGCTAAATACGGTTTTGACGCCGACAGTTGCGGAGTTATAATTTCGTTGGACAAACAGTCGCCCGACATTGCTCTCGGCGTAGACCGTTCCAACGAATACAAAAACCGCGGCGAAATACTGGATATGTACGGCGCAGGCGACCAAGGAATGATGTTCGGTTATGCCTGCAACGAAACTCCCGAATATATGCCTATGGCTATTATGCTTGCGCACAAAATAAGTCAACGTCTTGCGGAAGTGCGCAAATATAATCTTGTTGATTACCTTCGCCCCGACGGCAAATGTCAGGTTACCGTCGAATACGACGAAAACGACAAGCCTTGCCGAGTCGACACAATAGTTTTGTCCACTCAGCACAGTTCCAGTGTTGACAGCGCAACGATAGCAAAGGATATGATTAACCTTGTAATACGTCAAGTAGTGCCGCTCGATTTGTTGGACGAAGAAACAAAGTATTACATTAATCCGACGGGCAGGTTCGAAATAGGTGGTCCCGCTGCCGACAGCGGTCTTACTGGACGTAAAATCATTGTCGACACTTACGGCGGATACTGCGCTCATGGCGGCGGCGCGTTCAGCGGAAAGGACCCTACCAAGGTAGACCGTTCGGCAACGTATATGGCGCGTTACATTTGCAAAAATATCGTAGCGGCAGGACTTGCGGACAAAATCCAACTGCAAATTTCTTATGCGATAGGTCGCAGCAAACCCGTTTCGGTAGACGTAAACACTTTCGGTACGGGCAAAGTTTCGGATAGCGTAATGTCGTCAATAATATCGGACGAATTCGACTTGCGCCCCCGCGCCATTATCGACAAATTCCAATTGCAGCGTCCTATTTACCTTGCTACTGCAAGTTACGGACATTTCGGAAGAACTGATTTCCCTTGGGAACAGCTTGACAAAGTAAACGATTTAAAAAAACATTTAAACAAGTAATATAAAAGATTTTCGTATAAAGGAAACGATACTTTGGAACTTAGCGTAAAAGGAACGGTTGCGGGCATAATTTTCCGCAACGAAGACAACGGTTATACTGTGTTCAGTTTAGATTGCACCGACGGAAACGATATTGTATGCGTCGGTAGTTTTCCTACGCTGTCCGTCGGAGCCGTACTAACCTTAAACGGAAAGGTAAGCGTTCACAACCGTTACGGCGAACAGCTTGTTGTCGAGTCGTATACTATGAGCGACCCTACCAGCCGAGCGGGCATAGTTAAGTATCTAAGCAGCGGTTTAATCAAGGGCGTGGGCGAAGTTACCGCCAATAACATTTACGACAAGTTCGGCGATGACACGTTTAGCGTAATCGAAAACAATCCTATGCTGCTTGTCAAGGTAAAGGGAATATCCCAAAGGAAAGCAATGGACATTTCCAACGCCGTTGCCGAACTTAAAAGTATGCAGCAGCAAATAATGTTTTTGCAAAGTTACGGTATAACAACAAATTTGGCGGTAAAAATATACAATATCTACAAGGACGAAACCAAGTCGCTTGTACTTGCCAATCCGTACCGTTTAATAGACGACGTTGACGGAATAGGTTTCCTTACTGCGGACAAAATAGCTCAAAGTATGGGTGTCGACGCTACGGGCGAGTTTCGCGTAAGGGCGGCAATTATTTACCAACTTAAAGAATCCGCCGATAAGCACGGCAATACGTATATGACGTTGGACGATTTAGTGCAGGCGTGCAGCGAAATTTTGGAAGTGGATTTGGTTGAACGCGGACAGCTTGTGGAAAACACTATTACAAAACTGGTGTTGGAACCCCTTATTCAAGTGTTCGAATTGGATAACGTCCGCTGTGTAGCGTTGAATAAATACTACAAGTTGGAAAAAAGTATTGCTTCGCGCCTAATAGAGTTAAATCACGATGCAAAGCGTATTGCAATCGATGCGGATACTTTGATTGCGGAATTTGAGCGCAATAACAAAATTACTTTTCACGCGGGACAATTAGGCGCGGTAAAGTCCGCCTTAATCAACGGCGTAACGGTAATCACCGGCGGTCCGGGTACGGGTAAAACTACAATTATCAACTGTATTGCGGATGTCCTTACTTCGCACGGTTTGCGTATGGAGTTTTGCGCGCCTACGGGCAGGGCGGCAAAGCGTATGTCGCAGGCAATCGGCAAGGAAGCTAAAACCATTCACCGTTTGCTAGGTTACGAAGTCAAGGGGGACCGACCGCAATTTAAGTATAACCGTTACAATACTTTGCCTTGCGACGTGATAGTCGTCGACGAAATGTCTATGGTGGACGTATCGGTAATGTACAGTTTGCTGTCTGCTTTGGACAGCGGCACACGCATAATTATGGTGGGCGACAAGGATCAACTTCCTAGCGTCGGCGCTGGCAACGTGCTTGCGGATATTATACGCAGCGGAGTGGTGGAAATACGCTACCTTTCGCACATTTACCGTCAGTCGGACGACAGTTTGATTGTAACCAACGCACACCTTATCAATCAAGGCAAGATGCCCGAAATCAACAACCGCAGCCGCGACTTTTTCGTAATGCCGTATACCGATATGCAGCAAGTATCCAATACCGTTGTCGAACTTGTAACTACAAGGCTTCCTAAGTTTACAAATTTGCCATCGTCCGAAATTCAAGTATTGGGACCGTTAAAAAACGGCGTTGCGGGCGTAGACAACCTAAACGTCCGTTTACAACAGTCGCTTAACCCCCGTATGTACGGCAAGCAGGAAATGATGTCGGGCAAAACGGTTATCCGCGTAGGTGATAGGGTTATGCAGACGGTAAACAACTACGAACTGCCGTACAGACGTTACCTTGAAGACGGCACCACCGAGGAAAGTTCGGGAGTGTTTAACGGCGATATCGGTGTAGTCAAATCTATCGACCGCGGGGCTGGTACTTTGACGGTGTTGTTTGACGACAACCGTTTGGCAATGTATACAAATGCGGATTTGTCCGATTTGCAATTGGCGTATGCCATTACGATACACAAAAGTCAAGGCAGCGAATTTCCCGTCGTGGTAGTTCCGTTGGTTAGCGGTCCGCCGCAAATTATCAACAAAAATTTATTGTATACTGCAATTACCCGTGCTAAGCGTGCAGTGGTTATAGTGGGCAGCAAAAGCATATTGGCAATGATGATACGCAACAATTACGTCGCCGCCCGATCCACTAATTTGTGCAGGTTTTTAAAGGAAGAAAACGCTATGCATCAACGTTATTTCAGTACCGCTGCATCGCGGGAACAATCGGAAAACGACGACAAGTAGTTTTGTAAAGTAATTACGGTAAACTTGCCGTAGCGTAAGTTTTGTGATAAAATAATATATTATCGATACTGTAAAATACGTGCAAGTTTAACAATTTAAAAACATTGCCGTAATAATGGTTATTTTAAGGAGAATTATATGAGAGATCCATACGGTCATTCCAACGCCGTCGCCGTCAAAAAACTCGAAAAGATAGCGAAGTTGGTAGAACAAAAGGAATCGGAATATATTAATATGACCGACGACGAATTGTCGGGGCAAACGCAAATTCTTAAAAACAGATACGTTGAACTTAAAGAAAAGGAAAAGTGCGACGACAGGGAAGCGTTGGAAAAGTTGCTTCCCGATGCTTACGCCGTATGCCGCGAAGCAAGCAAGCGTGTGCTTAGGCAGCGTCATTTCCACGTTCAGGTTTTGGGCGGTATAGCGTTGCACCAAGGACGTATTTGTCAAATGGCAACGGGCGAAGGCAAAACATTGACCGAAACGTTGCCTGCGTACTTAAACGCTTTAACGGGCAAGGGCGTTCACATCATTACCGTTAACGAGTATCTTGCCGTCCGCGATATGGAGTGGATGGGCAAGGTTTTCCGCTTTTTAGGTTTAACCGTCGGCGTTACGTTAAACAAAATGACCGCTCGCGAAAAACGCGCCGCATACAACTGTGACATCACTTACGGAACGAATAACGAATTCGGTTTCGACTACCTTAGGGACAATATGTCTACCGCGCGAGCAAACTGCGTGCAGCGCGGATTGAATTTTGTTATTATCGACGAAGTGGACAGCATTTTGATCGACGAAGCGCGTACTCCTTTAATCATTTCGGGACCTAGCGGTAAGTCGAGTGATATGTATGTTACAGCCAACCGCTTTGCCTGCACTTTGCAAAATTCCACCAATGTCGATCAGGAAGGCAAAACGGAAGATAACGAAACCGAACCTAACGGCGACTATGTAGTGGACCGCAAACAAAAAACTGCGCGACTTACCGATAGGGGCGTTAAAAAGGCGGAACGGTTTTTTAAAGTGGACAACTTGTCTGCGCCGGAAAATACCGAAATTAACCATTACATCAACAATGCTTTAAAGGCTCACGCAATTATGCGTCGCGACGACGATTACATTGTGGAAAAGGGCGAAATTTTAATCGTTGACTCCTTTACGGGACGTAAAATGGAAGGACGCCGTTACAGCGGCGGTTTGCACCAAGCTATCGAAGCCAAGGAACACGTGACGATTAAGGAGGAAAACAAAACTCTTGCCACAATCACTTTCCAAAACTACTTCCGTCTGTATCACAAGCTTAGCGGTATGACGGGTACAGCCAAAACCGAGGAACAGGAATTTAATACTATATACAACATCGACGTAGTTGCAATTCCTACCAATTTGCCTATGGTGCGTCAGGACAAACCCGACCTTATTTTCGCTACGCGTCAAGGCAAACTCAAAGCGATAGTCGAAGAAGTTAAAAAGCGCAACGCTAGCGGACAGCCCGTACTTATAGGTACGGTAACCGTCGAAAAGAGTGAAGAACTTGCAAAATTGCTCGATGCCGCAGGCATAAAATACCAAATACTTAATGCTAAATTCCACAAGCGCGAAGCGGAAATTATTGCGCAAGCAGGACGTCTGGGCGCGGTTACGATAGCCACCAATATGGCGGGACGCGGAACGGACATTTTGCTTGGCGGAAACCCCGAGTTTTTGGCAAAACTGGAAATGAAGCGTTTAGGCTACGAAGACGAACAAATCGAAGCGTCGACGAGTTTTGTTAAGGGTGACGAACAGACCGAACAACTTAAACAGACTTTCCACGAACTTGTGGCAAAGTATAAAAAGGAAACGGACGCCGAAAAGGAAAAAGTAATAGCCGCAGGCGGTTTGTGCGTAATAGGTACCGAACGTCACGATTCCCGTCGTATCGACGACCAGTTGCGCGGACGCGCAGGACGTCAAGGCGACCCCGGCACAAGCATATTTTACATTTCCACCGAAGACGATATGGCGCGTATATTCGGCGGCGAAATGATAAAAAGGATTATGACGTTTGTCAATTTCCGCGATGACGAGCCTATGGAAGCGCGCCCGCTAACCAAAGCAATCGAATCGGCGCAAAAGCGTATTGAAGGTTTGCATTTTTCGGGACGCAAAAACGTACTTCAATACGACGACGTAAACAATCAGAGATCGGAAGAGCG
>CARAIG010000046.1 GCA_948938605.1 uncultured Eubacteriales bacterium | reverse complement strand
ATTTTACCTTTATTTACATTAATTGTCAACGATTTGGCAGAATTTTGAGTAAATACATACAATAAAATACCCGATTTGCTACAAGGACAACGCAAAACGCGCCTTAGCCCGATATGCAAAGGACGGTGTAAACCGATCGACTTACGGAGGAAAAACTTGCAGAAAATTTTAACGCTTATGCTTACGTCGGTGATTGTGTCGTTAGACAGTTTCGTCGCCGGTTTTTCAATATCGCTGAACAAACGTCAAAATGCCGTTTTGCCCGCAACCGTAGCGTTGGTTACGTTTGTTATGTGCGTAATTACTACTTTTGTGGGATATGCGCTACAAGGAATACTTAACGATTACGTAAATGTTTTCAGTGCGGTAATACTTGTTTTGCTTGCGGTAACTAATTTGCTTAAACAGGAAGATACCGCCGTAAATATGCAGCAACTGACGTTGTACGAATGCGTAACGATGGGTATTGCGGTAGGACTGGACGCGTCGGTGGCAAACTTGTCGCTTGCCGTCGACGGATACGGAATTGTTGCTCCCGTTGTGTTTGCGGTAACGCACTACTTTACCGTTTTGCTGGGACAAAAACTTGCAGGCAAAATTGCAATGCAACATACTAACGTTTTAAGCGCGGTTGTTTTGTTTGTTTTGGCTGTAACGAAATTTATTTAAGTAATAAAATACTTCCGACAATAAAAAACGGCGCATAATAAGCGCCGTAAAATGCGATATTAAACTCAGTCTAAATCGTCGCTTGTATTAACTTTGGTAACAAGCGGAATGCCGTCTTCGTCGTCATAGGATGAATCGGCAAACACCTCGACGTGTTTAGCAATATCAAACCGCGTCCAAGGATCGATTTGGGGCGGATACGCAACAAATACCATACGTTCGCGGCTTACGGGGTGGTTAAACTCCAAACGGTAAGCCCACAATGCAAGATTTGTACCCTTTTTACTGATGCTGTCGCCGCCGTAACGGACATCGCCGTAAACGGGACAGCCGATTGCGCTGAACTGGACGCGTATTTGGTGACTGCGTCCTGTGCCTAACTGCACCTTGATTAACGACGTTTGCTCGTCACTTTGCAGCGTTTGGTAGGTAAGTTCGGCGCGCTTGGCGTTGTGGTCGCCGAAAGTTGCAACATAGACGTTGTTAGTTAAAGCGTTCTTTTTAAGATAGTTAACCAAAGTGCCGCTGTTATCCGTAGGACGTCCTACAACCGTTGTTAAATACTGCTTGGTCATATCGCCGTCGACTATTTGTTTACTTAAACGTTCCGCAGCTTTACTTGTTTTGGCAAACACCATAACGCCGCCGGTGGGACGGTCGAGACGGTGAACAAGTCCCAAATAGACATTGCCGGGTTTGTTGTATTTTTCCTTAATGTAGTTTTTTAGGAGCGTTAACATATCGACGTCACCGCTTTTGTCCGCTTGCGAAGGAATATTTTGCGGCTTTACGACAACAAGTACGCTGTTGTCTTCGTGCAGTAAGGTTACGTCGTCCATTGTAAAATTACGTGGCATATTGTGTTTCCTTGTGTATAAATGTTAATTGTTTTGTAGTGCGTTATTTAATGCGTAATTGCGGTTGAGTTTAATTTGACTGCGCGGCTTTACCTAGATCCTTCGACTCACTGCGTTCGCTCAGGATGACATAGAAAAATTTCAGGATGACTTAGAAAAATATATGCAATGTTAATTCGATTTTGCTTTCCACAAACCGCTGCAACCGCAAGGTAAAACTATTCCGCTTTCGTCGGTAGGCAGGCACACTTCGTAAGCGGACACTTCGCCCGTTTGCGACATTGTCAGCGTAAGAAGATTGTTTAACACCGCAGGTTGAAGCCCCGTCGTATACGAATTAAGCAAAACAAACAGCGGATTGTCGGACAAAACGCCCGAACACAATTTTAAAAAGTCGTAAATGTCGCGTTCGATTTTCCATTCTTCGCCGTTTGCACCGCGCCCGAAACTGGGCGGATCGAGTATTATTGCGTCGTATTTACGCCCCCGCTTAATTTCGCGCGTGACGAACTTACGGCAGTCGTCAACTATGTAGCGGACGGGTTTATCGGACAAACCCGACAAGGCAACGTTTTCCTTGGCGGTTTCCACCATATTTTTTGCGGCGTCCACGTGGCACACGCTTGCCCCCGCCGACAGACACGCAACGGTTGCGCCGCCCGTATAGGCAAACAGGTTTAATACCGATATGGGACGGTTTGACGACTTGATTAAATCTATCATCATTGCCCAATTTGCCGCCTGTTCGGGGAACAAGCCGGTATGCTTAAAGTTCATAGGACGGACAACGAAAGTAAGGTTGCGCCAAGACACGTTCCAACTGTCGGGCAGTTTGCGGTCGAACTGCCAACTGCCGCCGCCCGTAGACGAACGGATATACCTTGCGTCGGGCTTTTTGATGCGCACAAGGGGCGTATCCGCGTGCCATATGACTTGCGGATCGGGGCGCAACAAAGTAACGTTTTTCCAACGTTCCAACTTTTCGCCGTCGCCTGTTGCTATTATTTCGTAGTCTTTCCATTCGGTATTTAACTTCATATCAAATTAATTATATATTAAATTGCTATTTTATTCAACTGTTTGATGTGACTTTTCAACCTACTTTCGCAGCTACAAAAAAACACAACTCACTTCAACATATTTTAAAGACAATACAAAACCGCCCTATTGACAATCTTTTCAATAAAGCGGTTTTTCGTATTTTGCAACAAAAATATATACACAAACATAAAGAAATTGTTTGTTTTTATTATGTTTTACATCTGCATAAGTTTTGGTTAACTAGCGATAATGTTTTTTGTTCTTGGCTTGGATTGTAGTTAAAATTATATTCGACATTTGAAACTTTGCCGTCGGAATCGAACGTTACGATAATGTACTTGTACGTTGTGTTTTCCATTTTTTCTTGTACTTTGTCTAATTCCGCTTGAATTTTCATTGCTTCTTCAAAACTTTGCGCGGTTGCCATTTTGTTGGATAAATCTTCCTCCCGGCGCATAAGTTTGAGATAATTAGAACTGTAATACGACCAAATATAATCCGTTTCTATGTCCGCTTTGCCTAATACTGCCGCAACCTCGTCTTTTGTTTTACCGTTTTGGATTTGATATACTTTACTTTCTTGAAAAATATTTGAAATAATCAAAACAAGAGGAACAATAGAATACAATGCAATAATGCCTACTGTACACACTATTGTTATAATTTTTAATTTTTTATTACGATTACTATATTTAGGTTTTTCGATAATCTGTTGTGTGTGTATAATTTTTTTAATGTTATATTCGTAATATTTTATATCTTTACGGTAAGTTTCGTAATCGTTGTGTTGTTGACAAAACAGTTCTATTGTGAGCGGAACTTCTTCGCCGTTTACAAAAGTCGTATATTCATATTTTCCCTTACCGTTTATATTAAAAATACGGTTAATTTTTGTACCGATAACCAAGTCTATAATGAAAGAAATAAATACTATAATCCATATTAGCGCATAGAACGCGAACAATAGGATTATGGGTTCTACATATTCATGGAATATTATATCTGAAAAACCGGTCATCAATAAGAATATAATGGAAAACACTACCAGTACAAAACTTACGAATACGCCAACACCAACAAAAATTTTACGTGATCTAAGCTTTTTTACCATTTGCTCGCTGTTATTTTGACCATACAGTTTTATCGGCATAAAAAGCAATATTGTGCAATATGCCCATAATATAACAATACCGCAATCTAACAAAAAAACTAAAATTTGTCGGATAATCGGAAAAGCGTCGTATAGAATTACAGTATTCGATAAACTAGCAATAGCAAAGTATATAGAAATAGGAAATGCAAACAATATAAGTTCAGGCATTTTGAAATATAACCAAATCTTTGCACGCAGTTTTCTATCGCAAGTTACGGGTTCGGGTTCGGTAATACCGTTATCCGCAAGGCTCTGCGCCGCTTTGGCGCGGCGTTCGGCAATAAGTTTGTTGTTCCGTTCTTCTTTTTCGGCTTTTGCTTGTGCGTTATCATCGTATGCTTGCTTATATATTACGCTGTTTTTGCGCAGTAAAACGTCGGCAACGGTTGCACCTACGGATAAAAATAAAAACACTATTGAAAACGCGATTGTTATTCCCGCAAAGCTGCCGTTTTCCATAAATATTTCTTTACACTTTTCAGCGGTTGCGCAACCCAATGCAAAAAACGGAATATACAGCAAATTTCCGCAAAACGACAGCAGCGTTACAAAATTGTATTTGCCGACATTAAATTTTGCCGTTTTAGGAATAAATGACAAAGTAATTACAGTTGCCGAATAAATAAAACAAATAACGGCAAATGCCGTTGCAGTTTGAGCGACAGGCAAAAAGTCGTCTATTAAGCCGTTAAATGTAGTATAAACGTTTCCCAAACTTTCTCCGAGCATAGTTGCAAACGGCGCGGCAAAAAATGCCCATAACAGCAGCGAAAACAAAATCAACTCATACCTGCCTGTAACTGGCAGAACTTTTGCAAGCATATGCCATACAGAGAACGATATGTTTTTATTTGTGCGCATTGTTTTGTTTGCAGCTGTTGCAGTGCTCGCTTCCGCAAACGAATGTCCGCAATAATTGCAAAATTTAACGCTACCGTCCACTACCGCTTGACAGTTGGGACACACTTTTTCTTTTTCGAACTTCGTTCCGCATCGGGGACAAAACAGTCCTTCAAATTCCGCTCCGCAATTACAACATTTATTCATATTTTTCCCCCTTTTGGTATTTTGCACCTATATAAGTGCAAAATAATTATAGCGTTAGAGCATAATAATGTCAAGCGTTTGCACCCAAATAAGCGCAATGGGGATACTGTATGAACAAAGATACCGAAAAGAAAATAGGCAATAATATTCGCATATTGAGAGAAAAATGCGGTTTAACGCAAGACGAACTAGCGGCAAAATTGCAACTGAACGGCTGCGATATTACGCGGAGCGCGGTTGCCAAAATAGAAGTCGGTCAAAGGCACTTGTACCCCGACGAAATTGTGCTGATAAAGCAAATTTTAAATGTAAAATACGAAAGTATTTTTGAAACCGAATAAAAATACAAACCCGCCCTATTGCAGTTATGCAATAGGGCGGGTTTGGTGTGTGTACAAAAAAACTTTACGGCTTCGTCTAGATTTATCCGCGCGTTTCGCTTCACTTTATTTTAGCAGCCTACTGGATTGCTTCGCTTGCGCTCGCAATGACAAATTCCATATTCATTCAAAGTAATACGTTAATGCGTAATCCGTCCGCTTCGCGTCCACTTTCCGCCTGTCCCCAAAGGGGAAGGCTTTTTTAAGTTTTGCCACGCTAAATTTATGCTTTTGTTAAATACAGAGTAAACTGTTCGCCGTTTACTTCGTGCTCCTTTGCAAACGCACCGCTATTAGCGGGTTTAATTCCGTCGGCTAGCGTACTTGACGCAATTTCAGCGGTATTGTTTGCAAACACCTTGTTCAAGCGTTCGCTTGCATTGTAACCAATAATTATGTGGTCGGTTACTACAAAGCCGCTTTCCTTACGCATTGTTTGCACTTTGGATATAATTTCGCGAACCAAGCCTTCTTCAATCAACGTTTCGTCCAGGTTGACGTCCAGTGCAACCGTATCGCCATGGTCGCTTACTACCGAATAGCCTTGCTTGTTCTTTGTGGAAATAAGCAAGTCTTGTTCTTCCACTTCGACAGCCGAACCGTTGATGTTGAACACGTGCTTGCCCTTAGTTTTAACGTTTGCCACTACTTCGCGCGCTTTTGCGCCCAAGTTGGCAAGGTGTTCGCGGATTAAGCCCAACATTTTGCCGTACTTAGGTCCTAATGTTTTAAGCTGAGGTTTTATTTCGTAATCGGCAAATTCGTCCGCGCTTTCGACTGCTACTACTTCCTTAACGTTAAGTTCGTTTTTAACGATGTCGACCATTTCGGAGTTTAATTCGCCGTTTGTGGCAACATACATTTTGGATAACGGCTGACGGTTTTTGACGTTGGCGGCGTTACGTGCGGAACGTCCCAAAACTACAATGTCAAGGACTTTTTCCATCATTTTGTTTAACTTTTTGTCTATACGCTTTTTGTCCGCTACGGGGAAAGAACACAAGTGAACCGAACGGGGCGCGTCGTCAAAACAGTTTGCCGTTATGTTTTGGTAAATGCTTTCGGTAATAAACGGCACAAAGGGTGCTGATACTTTTGTTAACGTGTCGAGTACGGTGTAAAGCGTCATATATGCCGCTTGTTTATCCGCAGTCCATTCGCTTCCCCAATAACGTTCGCGGCAACGGCGTACGTACCAGTTGGAAAGCATATCTGTAAATTTTTCGATTGCGCGGGCAGTATCGGTAATTTCGTATTCGGCAAGTCCCTTGTCTACCGTTTCCGCAAGTTGGTTTACTTCGGACAAAATCCATTTATCCATTAACGTCAACTTGCACTTTTTAAGGTCGTACTTGGACGGATCGAAGTTGTCGATGTCGGCATACAGTGTGTAAAACGCGTAAGTATTCCACAATGTCCCCAAAAACTTACGTTGCATTTCGCTAACCGCTTCGCTATAAAACCTGCTGGGCAAATACGGTGCGGACGCGGTATAGAAGTACCAACGTACGGCGTCGGCGCCTTGCTTGTTGAAACTGTCCCAAGGATCGACTACGTTGCCCTTGTGCTTGCTCATTTTAACGCCGTGTTCGTCGCCCACAAGCCCCAACACTATACAGTTTTTAAACGGCGCTTTGCCAAACAGTATGGTGTTGACTGCAAGCAGAACGTAGAACCAACCTCGCGTTTGGTCGACGGCTTCGGAAATGAAGTCCGCAGGGAAGTTTTGTTCGAACAAATCCTTGTTTTCAAACGGGTAATGGAATTGCGCATAAGGCATGGAACCGGAGTCGAACCAACAGTCGATAACTTCCGGCGTGCGCTCGTACGTTCCGCCGCATTCGCACGTCCAAGTGCAGTTATCTATAAACGGACGGTGCAGTTCGATACTTTCGCTGCAACCGCATTTTTCCGCAAGTTCCTTGCGGCTGCCTATTACGTGAACCTTACCGCATTTGTTACATACCCATACGGGCAAGGGAGTTCCCCAATATCTATCGCGGGAAATGCCCCAGTCGATGACGTTTTCCAAAAAGTTGCCCATACGTCCCGAACCTATTGTAGACGGAATCCAATTTACCGACGCATTTGCTTTTAACAGTTGGTCGCGTACAGCCGTAGTCTTTACAAACCAAGACTTGCGAGCATAGTAAATTAGCGGAGTATCGCAACGCCAGCAATGCGGATAACTGTGTTCGTACATCAATTCGGCAAACAACAGTCCGCGCTGTTTTAAATCCTTTAAAATGAGTTTGTCCGCTTGCTTGCAAAATACGCCTGTAAGTTCACTGCAACCGTCGACAAACTTGCCGTCTTCGCCTACAAGTTGAACAAGGGGTAAATTATACCGTCTGCCTACGTTTGCGTCGTCTTCGCCAAATGCGGGCGCAATGTGAACTATACCCGTACCGTCGGTTAAAGTTACGTAGTCGTCGTTGGTGACGTAGTAGCAGTCTTCGTTGACGTTAGCGTAATTATATAACGGCTTGTAATGTACGTGTTCGTACGCCGAACCTTTTTTTGTTTCCAGTACGGTGTAGGTTCCTTCTTCAAAGTGTTTGGAAACGAGTTCCTGCGCTAAAATATACTTTGTGCCGTTTTGCTCGATTGTGACGTAGTCGTAATTTGCATTCATACAAAGCGCGACGTTAGACGGCAACGTCCAAGGAGTAGTCGTCCAGGCAAGGAAGTATGTGTCGGGCTTGTCTACAAGTTGGAATTTTGCAACTGCGGACTTTTCCTTAACGTCTTTGTATCCTTGCGCCACTTCGTGACTGGATAACGCCGTTCCGCAACGGGGGCAGTACGGCACTATTTTAAAGCCCTTGTACAAAAGCCCTTTTTCAAATATTGTTTTAAGCGCCCACCACTCCGACTCGATATAGTTGTTGTCGTAAGTGACGTACGGATGTTCCATATCCGCCCAGTACGCTACGCGGTCGGATAACGCTTCCCATTCGCCTTTGTACTTCCAAACGGACTCCTTACATTTACCTACAAACGGCTCGATTCCGTACGCTTCGATTTGCTTTTTGCCGTCGATACCCAAAAGTTTTTCCACTTCCAGTTCCACAGGCAAGCCATGCGTATCCCAACCTGCTTTACGCAGAACTTTGCGTCCCTTCATTACTTGGTAACGGGGGATAAGGTCTTTAATGGAACGCGTTAATACGTGCCCTATGTGCGGTTTGCCGTTGGCTGTGGGCGGACCGTCGTAAAAGGTAAAGGACTTGTCGCCCTTTGCCGTTGTTTGCTCAAAAATTTTGTTTTCCTTCCAAAATTTAAGAACTTCCAATTCTCTGTCGACAAAGTTAAGGGAACTGTCGACCTTTTTGTATTTGCTCATATAGAAAACCTCCTATAAATGCGTGTCGTATCGCGTATTTGCCTAAAAACGGCTTCGCTTCGCTCGTGGACGCATAAAACAGCGGAAGCTACTTTAATACGCTTGCATCCACTCGCTCGTTGCAGATTATTTTTAGGCAAACACACTCACTCTTAGAATTAAGCGGTCGGAAAATTTTAAAATGCGTAAAGCGAAGTTTGTTCGCCGTTAAACAAAAAATGCAGAGCGTTTGAAAAAACAACGCTCCGCAAAATTGCAAGGTTTTACCATTTTCAAACAAGTACGCTTGTAAAACTACAAGTTATACCGCGCAGTAAGATAACGGACTGCTACCGAACTTGACTACTCTAAGTCCAAACTTAACTAGTTTGTCGCAAGATTCTTCGACTCGCTTCGCTCGCTCAGAATGACATATTGTTAATAGCAATATGTAACAGTAAGGATACTGTCGGCATTAAAATTTTTCGTCAAGTCTACTTGCAAGGCGATGGCTTACGGCGCGGTTAGTCGTCCTTTCACCAAACGGACGCTCTCTGTACAAACCGACTTCCGCAGTCTTGTCCCTGCTCGAACGTATTTACTATTAAATTATTTACATTTTAACAAATTGCAATAACTTTGGCAAGCGAAAACAAAAGACAAAACAATTTACACTCAAAAAAATTCGGTAGATTTAACATTCAACATTAAATTAGCCAATATTTAAAACAGCAACGACTTTTAAATTTGAGCCATTGCTGTTTGTTTACATTATTATTTCGATGTCGAAAAATTTTTCCTGAAAGTTGACTGCTTGTGCAATTTGTTCGCGCGTGTACTTTTTAGCGTAGTTTGGGGCTACTACCCACTTGGTTTCCACGTCGTTTTTGCGACGTATTACAGCAACAATATAACCGTTTATTTCCTGCCCTATATATGTAGGAATGTTCCAATCCAAAACGTAAGCGTCCTGTTCTTCGCCGTCACCGCTGATTACATCCTTTACGTAGCCGTAATTAAGTTCGTACTTAATGTTTGGGTGCTTTGGGTGAATGCTACCTTGCGGGCGGTCGATTGTAACGGTTACAATGCGGTCGATTAAGTCGCGGTCGTCAACGGGTTCATTGTCGGCACTATCACCGCCGAACAGCACATCGAGCGTTTCCGTTGCTTGGTCGTAATCCGTAAAATGCACGTAAAACTTGTAACTTGACGGTTTACCGTCCCAATTTACCCCTTGCAACTTGGGCGCGTCGATTGCGTTGACGCTAAAATTCGGCACGCGGACAAAGTTTACTTCGTTGTTACTTAATGCGTCGGCAAACATATCGGCGTCTATTCCGCTAAGTTCGCAAACAAAGCACATATCGTCTTGTTTCGGTTCGCGAGTAGGCTTTCCGCACTTGGGACAAACCGCTTCGGTTGTCAATTGGTTGCAATTGTCGCAAAAATAATTTTTCATAATCTTTCAGTTAAGCAAACAAAGCGGGACTGTCAAGACCCGAAAACTGGATTGCTTCGCTTCGCTCGCAATGACGTAAAGCACATTGCAGTTGGGCGAACGCATTATTTATTTACTGAACCTACCCGCTAAGGACGGATATACATTATATATAATCAAGGGCACAGATTGGTGCGGATACGAGACAAGCAGGGCAAACACAAAGGAACGTATTAGACATACGTGACTGCGTGTGAGACCGATGCTTAACAAAGTAGACGTGCCGATATATGCACTTGATTAGCGGATTTCGCGACTAGCGCGGGGATACAATATAACATCGCGGATGTTGGACATACCTGTAACGTACATAACCATACGGTCGAAGCCCAAGCCGAAACCGGAATGCGGTACACTGCCGTATTTGCGTAAGTCAAGGTAATAGTTGTATGCGTCTAAATTCATACCGCGCTTTTTCATTGCTTCAACTAACTTGTTGTAGTCCGCTTCACGTTCGGAACAGCCTACAATTTCGCCCACGCCCGGCACAAGCAAGTCGGTTGCGGCGACGGTTTTTCCGTCGGGGTTTTGCTTCATATAAAACGCCTTGATGTCCTTGGGATAGTTTGTGACAAATACGGGCTTTTTGTAAATTTGCTCGGTTAAGTACTTTTCGTGTTCGGTTTGCAGTTCTTCGCCCCAAACGGGTTTAAAGACGAATTGCGCACCGCTTTGCTGCAACTGTTTTACCGCGTCGGCGTAGTCCAACACTACAAAGTCGCTTTCGATTACGTTTTTAAGTTTAGCGGTTAAGCCCGCTTCGTAAAACTTTTCGAAAAAGGCTATTTCCTCCGGACAATGGTCAAGCACGTACTTGACTATAAACTTAACGTAGCTTTCCACTATTTCGATTATGTCGGGAAGTTCGGCAAATGCCACTTCCGGCTCAACGTGCCAAAACTCCGCAACGTGACGGGTTGTGTTAGAATTTTCCGCGCGGAAGGACGGACCGAATGTGTAAATTTTGCCTAGCGCCATTGCGGCAACTTCGCCTTCCAACTGCCCCGAAACGGACAACGACGCGCGCTTGCCGAAAAAGTCGTTAGCGTAGTATTCGTCTTCGCTTTTGGCTTGGTCGTTCCAAGCGTGAGTAGTTACTACAAACGCTTCGCCTGCGCCTTCGCAGTCGCTTGCGGTAATAAGCGGAGCGTTAATATACGCAAAGCCGTTTTGTTGAAAATACGTATGGGTTGCGTACGCCAATACGCTACGTACCCGTTGAACGTTTAAAAACGTGTTGGTACGCACGCGTAAATGCGGCATTGTGCGCAAAAACTCCAAACTGTGGCGCTTTTTTTGCAAAGGATAATCAAGGGGACTTTCGCCTAAAATAGTATACGCCGTTAATGACAGTTCGCAGATGTTGCCCTGCGATTCGACAATTGTACCGTCCGCTTTTACGGCGGTGCCTACGGGGAAGGCGTTTTCCACCTTGTCGTCGAACTTATCCTTGTCGATAACCACTTGCAAATTTTTAAAACAAGTGCCGTCGTTAAGTTCCACAAAGGCGACGTTTTTAGAATTGCGCGAAGTTTTTACCCAACCGCAAACAGTTACTTGTTTGCCGACAAAACTTGCGTGATTTGCAAAAATATCTTTAATATCGGTATGTTTCATTTGTTGCGTGACCTCCTGCCACAAATTGAATTTTGTTAGATTTATATATTACTTTAAATTGGTCAATAGGAAACGGGAAATGATTTTTTAATGCGTAATTGCGGTGACGTTTAGTTTAATTGTGCGGCTACGCCTAGACCTCTCCGCTTCGGTCGAGGTGACATTTGTTAATGCGAAATTGTAGTACTGCGCATTCTGCATTGTATTAGTCTTTGTATTCGCTTTTCCTTTTTAACTTCCTTTCGTTCCCCTTGTCGTCTACGATGTAGGTGTTGTCCAAGGTTTGCGTAACGCCCAAACGCCACGCTTCCAAATATTCCTGCCGTAATTGTTGGCGTTCGGCTTGTTCCGCTAATGTAAGACCTTGCTCGGTTTTAGCCTTGCGAGCAAGTTCGTTTATGCGGTCGATTTTGACTTGATCCATAATGTACCCCACAAATTATGATTATACATTGCACGCATAAAGTAAATCAATATTCATAACCGTTAGCGTAATGCGATGTAATAACGTTTAGTTAAAGGCAATTAGTTATAGTTAAATGCACTAATTGTTATTATACCATTTGCCTAAAATGCGGTCAAGCAAAAAGGCAGTAAGCGTTTTGCTTACTGCCCGAATATTCGATGACTGCGCGTTACAGTTGACAGACTGTGCCGAAACGGTATCCTTGTAGGTGGCTACTCCAAAGCTACCTTGTGGCGCACGCTCGTACTGCGTAGTGCTGCTGTGTTCCCACCCTGACACGGTTAACAGAGTCACGTCGCACAAGACCTTGGTATCAACGCTCCTTGCAAATTCCTGCTTTCCACACCGAAAGCCGCCTGCAACTTTCAGCCCTACTGTAGCGGATTGTAGGCGACAGGGCACCGCTAGCTCCCCGCCTAGCGCAGTATTGTTATTATACAACACTGTAACGAAAATTGCAACTGTTTATTTTGTCGAAGTTTAGCCCTTGTGACGGCGTAACCGTTTTTGCGTTCGATATTGCATTTAATAAACTCGTATGCTATAATTTTGTCGACTAATATTGACATACCCCCCCCCGATGATGTTACAATGGTAAAAAACCTATTTAAAACGAGGCTAATATGCAAAGAAAACCGTTGATTATATTAACTACCGTATTACTAATTACGTTTTTAGCGTTATGCCTTGTTGCGTGCAACCCGTTACAAGACGAATTGTTTGCCGAAGTTACGGCTAAACTTAAAAACTTTGGCGCAATGGTAGAAAAAAGCAACAGCTATACGTACTCGGTGCAAATGACGTTAGACGACTATGTGGGGAAACAGTGCATTAAAAAAATGCAAAGTCCGTATTATTTGGAAAACTCGCTATCCTACAATGCGCCCGCTCAACTCGAAAAGTTAATTCGCGAAGAAAACGGCCAAATATACGGGTACACCCTTAAACGGGACAATTACTACAAAAGAGAACTTGTGGAAGACATCAACAGCGACGAAAACAAATTCGACGTTTCGTTTTTGTTCGATTCAACGCTTAAACAAAAAGCACGCAATATAACTTGCAAAAATAACGAATACGCAATTACAACGCATTACAACGACATAGAGTGTCAATATTTAAAATATTTGTTGGACTTGTCGTTAGAAGAAAACGAAAGCGAAGCGTTGCATAACTCTGTTTTAACATTAAAAATAAAAATATCCGAAACTAAAACCGTTGTATCGTTTAAAACCGTATTGAATTTAGGCGCCGATACCAAGCCGAACAGCAAAAACTTAGATTTTTGTGTAACGGTAGATTTGTCCGATTTTAAACAACTAGACTTCGACAACAGCGATTACAAAGTTTTAAATGCCACCAGTATAGACGAAGTTTACAAATTGACGGACATTACAAAGCCGTTAGAATGCGACGCACACGACAATGTTTTTAAAGTCGAATTAGAAAAAGGACTGTACTACATTGAATACGAGAGTACTCCCTATGTAACTATCCGTTCGGCAGATGACCTAAACGACATAATCGATTTTGGAATAATACCCGACGATGTATACGATTTGGACAGCATTTACAACTACTGTTTTAATGTGGAAAAATCCGGGCAATATTACTTTATTTTTGAATATTGCGAAAACCAAACGTACGAAATAGTACACTGTGACTACGACGACTTGTACGAAATAGACAACCCCAAGGTTTTACAGGAAAATACCGTTGGGACAATCGAGGGAAAATACGACTTAGAATACTACGCGTACACAAACGAAAACGAAGGGCTGTTGACGATTACAAACACTTCGAACACAGCAATAGATATAATTTACAAGTCCGCACCGCCATTCTACGCATATAATCAATTAAGTTTAGCCAAAGGCGAAACGCTTAAAAATATTTATGTAGGTAAAAACGGAACTACGCTTTTCGTATGCAAGCCCGACGCAACCGAACCCGTCAATTATTCGCTTACCGCATCATTTTACTACAACAATAACGGTTTGAATAAAGATTTTGACAAAATGCCTTGGATAACAAGTGAATTTAGCGAGGAATACTATGCAGTAGGTTGCGGTCTTTCGGGCAAATCCCTTAGACTGCACGTCGACACAAAAGGCTTGTACAAATTTGAATTTGAAAATTTGTACGAGGGGTTGAGCGATGAAGTAACGGTTAACGTGTACGATACGGAGGGCAATAATGTGGGTTACAAGTACGACGCATTAGAACCGGGCGACTATGAGGTGTATATTTCCAACTATTCCTCCAACCTTAGCATCGTCAAAGTTAAATGCGTATTGGTTAAACCCGCAGAGGATTTTGAAATAAACGTAACATTAAATACCGTATCGTTTGCGGAAATAAACACCGAAAAAGCGCGTATCGAGCAAATAAAAGTTGCCGACAACCAAATTGTAAAATACTGCTTTACGCTAAGCGAGGACTGCCTTGTAATGTACTCGGATTATCTTTACATATTCGATGCCGACGACAAACCGCTTACTTTCGGCGTTTCCGACATGGGCGCAATTAAACTTAAAGCGGGCAATTACTATTATATTTGCTATGACTTATTTGGCAATCCCGTTCAAATAGCAATTGTAACCGACTACGAAGGCAGCGTAATAGATTACGGAAATATGCAAACGTTAACGCTAGATACAAACATAACGTATGACGACAATGCCCTTAAAACATGCTACGCCGTACTGGAAATCGATCACGACGGGTTGTATTACTTTGAACCGAACAACAGTTATATTATGCAAGTTTTTGTATACGACGAGGGATTAAACGCAGTTCCTACGATAAACCGCGACAGTTATATTTACGAATTAAAGGCGGGGATGTATTACATTAATGCGGAATATTATGCCTCTAACGGCATCTTTGTTATTTTGAAAGAAGCACAAGCATAATTAGCACAACCAACCATATTTAATTTACAAATTGACTCTACACAAAAAACGTAAACGGACGACAGATTTTATCTGTCGTCCGTTTTCATTTTAGATTAACTCATTATTTTTTAAAATATATCTTCTGTGTACCGTAGCCGTTTGCATCAAGCATTGGAAGAGAATAAACATAAGTATTATTTATTTGCGAATTTTCGATAATTTTGCGGTTGAAATACCCGCGTCCGCTTGCATCGACAAATTCTTCTTCGATTACGACGTACAAACAGTCGTTAGATATTGTGTATTCAGTTTCGCCGTCGAATTTGGCATTTTTAATCTGCGCTCCGCCCATTGCAAATTCGTAAAGGGTAATTTGCTTTAATTCGTCCACCCGTTTAAAATTGAGAGAAAAATTCCAATCTTGTTTACCTTTTTTAATATGAACCAACGCACTGTTTTCCGCATTTATTACATAGTCGTTCCGAAACAAATACTCATCGGTTTTGTCGTCATAGTAAACGGAATAAAGATAGCACTCGCTTGCTTTTGACGATACTATTACGTCCATATCGAAACTACTGTTTATTTCAAACAAACTCTTCCAAGTACTGTCAGCGGACGGTTCAACGTTGACAAATGAACTGTAAAGCCCCGCAAGATTGTATCCTTTGCCAAGCCACATTCCGTCTTGGAAGGTGTAACAGTAGCCGAACAGTTTGCCTTCGTCAAGCATCTGCATATTAGGAGTTTTTCCGCTGAAATCGCCTACTAATCCCACAAGCACCAACCCGTCGTCCGCAGGAGTTTGTGACGATATTACCGACAGCACAATTGCCGTAACGGATATCGCCACAACTAACGCAATTGCTATAATCAATAAAAATACGTTGCGTTTGTTTTTTTGTCGGTTGACGTTGGCGGTAATCGCTTCCTTGGCAATTTCCTCCTTAGACAACAATTCGTCCAAAGATACGCCTAACAATTCGGAAATATCTTTCATTACGTCCAAGTTGGGGTAATTCAACCCCGTTTCGTACTTGGAAACGGCTTGGCGGGATACGCAAAGTTTAGCGGCAAGTTCCTCTTGCGTTAAGTTGTTGTCTGCACGGTACTTTTTTAATCTGTCTTTAAATTCCATATCCTACTCCTTGCTATGTCGGATTGCTGCCGTTGGGCAATTACGCTTACTTTTATATGTAAATAATAATCGCAAATTAAGCAAAAGTAAAGATATTTTAGGTTGCGTGGCAAGGTTGCGCGTTTTATTTTACGCTTCGACGGATTTATCCACGCACTGTGACATAAAGGAAATGCGAAGTGAAGGTTTTTTTAAGCAAATGTTCCGATTCATCCTTGTACGTCTAAAATATAATGCATCCACAGCGTCAGACTAATTTGGATATTTCCTTTTTTAAGCGGTTGATTATTTTCTTTTCCAAGCGGGATATGTATGATTGGGATATGCCCAAGATGTCCGCAACTTCCTTTTGGGTGCGTTCGTCGGTGCCGTCCAAACCGAAGCGCATTTCGATAATTTGCTGTTCACGCTTGGACAGCCGAGCAAGTCCTTCTTCCAGCAGTTGACGTTCCACTTGGTTTTCGACGTGATTGTAAATGGCGTCGGGGTCGGTGCCTAAAATATCCGCAAGCAAAAGTTCGTTACCGTCGCCGTCGACGTTTAGCGGTTCGTCAAGGCTTACTTCCGCCTTGCGTTTGGACAGTTTACGCAAATACATCAGTATTTCGTTTTCGATACATCGGCTGGCGTAGGTGGCAAGTTTAATTTGCTTGTCCGCCTTAAAACTGTTAATTGCCTTAATTAGCCCTATTGTACCGACGGATACAAGGTCTTCCATATCCACACCGCTACTTTCAAACTTCTTGGCAAGGAACACTACTAAGCGCAAGTTATGCTCTACAAGTTTGTCCTTTGCTTCGTTATCCCCTGCCGTTGCAAGGTTAAGCAAGTGTGTTTCTTCTTCGGCAGTTAAAGGATGCGGCAAGGCTTCCGCACCGCACAAGTAATGAACCGCTTGCTGCGATAAGGATAATTTACTCAGTAGTTTTTTAAGCATTTCTAACATTTTCATATAGCATTCCCCCATGCGAATTTCCGCTTGTGTTTTTGTGTAGTAAACAATTAGATTTTAACGCCGATTAACATTGCTGTAAGATACAATATAATTAAGGTCGAACAGCAATTAGTTATATTTGAACATTATTGTAGAATTAAGTAGTAACTTATTTTAATCGGTCATTGCTACCGTAGCCGTTGTTTCTTCCATAAATAAATTAGACAGTATTACATTGTACGGCGTATTGCATTTGTCATAAGGCAATGCAAGATACGTTTGAAGTTTTTTACCGCGTGCCTGCACGCTTGCCAACACTGCGGTAACATACTGCGTACCTACAACCGTAGTAACTTCTATTTTAACCGTTTTGCCTCGCAAGGTTTGCTCGGCAAAATAATCGGCAAACCCTTTAAATTTTTTGGTGACAAAACAGACAGGAATACCGTTAAAAGTTAAGGTGTTTCCGCTGTCGCAAAAGGCGGAAATTTCCCTAGCGGTTCCGTTAAAATAAACTTTTGCCTTAGTTAAATACGGCGCAATTTTGCGCGTCTGCTTGACGTAAAACGCCACCGAATAGCACAAAAACGCCGTAAAAAACACCGCTAAAACGTAGACGAAAAGAGGAACGTCCAGGTCGTAAAATTCGCCGTTTTCGGTGACGTAGCCGATATTCAACAAATTGAAAACGGCTATTATTGCGCCCCCTAATACAAAGGTATACGCGCAAACAAGCAAAATATACCACAAAAGTTTTTTGCCGACGCCGCAAGCCGTAATACACATTAAAACAAGGCAGGCAAGTTTGACTATGTAATTAACCCAACCCGATACAAATACGCTTACAACGGCGCACAGCGCCCCGACGATGCCGCCTAAAACAATACGCCATTTTTTATAGGGCAATTTTAACGTTACCGCAGCCAACCACAACAGCAACGCATCAATTGTAAAATTGTCCGCTATTACGTATTCGATGTACACGTTCATACGTACAATTTTAACGCAATAAAAACACGACAAAACGTAACTTTTGTAGCAAGCGCAAATTTTTTGTAAAATCGCTCGGCTAAGGACGAAATATATAATGCGTAATACGTAATTAAGGTTGGGTTTAATTAAATTCGGTGGGCACGAGTCTGCCCACCCTAAGGATAATTGATTGTTTATAGTTGGTTCACTTGTAATGCGACTCGTATTACTCGTCTGGATTTCTCGCAACATTCGCCGTCATTTGGTAAAACTGCGCCTTACGGCTTCGCTCGAAATGACATAATATGGAGTTGGTCGAAATATATAATGCGCAATGCTCAATGCGTAATGCGTAATTAAGGTTGAGTTTAATTTAATTCTGGATTGCTTCGCTTCGCTCGCAATGACGAATAAGGTCAAAGTGCGGTGGGCAAGGGCGCGACGCGTTAAACGCATATCCGCAGTGCGGATTGCGTAACCAAAGCGTGACGAGTGCTATGCACGAGAAGGGGGCTTGCCTACCATACGGAATAATCGTTTTTTAGATTAGTCCATTAGCAGTGCGACTCGCATTACTCGTCTAGATGTCTCGGCTACGCTCGACATAATGTTTATTGTCGCTTTGCTCGATAAGCATTATCTCGACCAAGGCACTTGTGCCACGCAGAGAGATCTAGCGTAGCGCAATATGTTATTAACGTCGCAACATTACGCATTACGCATTTTACATTATATTGCGGAGAGCAAGAGTCTGCCCTCCCTACTATGCTCGCTTAACAATAATCAAAAAAAGAACACCCGACAGAAGTGTATTGAGTATACACGACTGCGGGCGTTACCGAAGTTTAACAAAGTATTGCGACATTCATTCTATGCCCAACCTGTTTGACGCCGAAGAAGCGAGCAAGACAAGGCAGGCGCGGATTTCGCGACAGAAGTGTACTAATCGTACACGCCTTAGCGAAAACGTAAGCATAACGCAGTATTGCGATGCTTATTCGGCGTCAAACTCGCGGAAAATTTCGCCGTTAACATACGGCGTCGGATCAACGCTTGCGCCTTTAACCGCCACTTCCAAGTGCAAGTGAGCGCCGTCCATAAATTCGTTAGAAGCCGTTGTAGATACGGCGCCGATTTTGTCGCCCTTTTTAACGGTTTGTCCCTTGACTACTTGTACATCCGCTAATGATGCGTAAGTTGCTACTACGTTGTCGCCATGGTCAATTGTAACGATATTACCCATTGCAAAAGTTTCTTTAACGTCGATTACCGTTCCGTCATACATCGAAGTCACTTCTGTTCCGTCAGCGGCTACAAGGTCGACGCCTTTGTGCGAAGCCCAGTCGTTTAACGTCGAATTGAACACGAACAAAGTGTCTTTGCCGTCGGTGTATCCCATACCGGTACTTGTATTTTTAACGGGCGAAGTGAAATATACCTTGACTTTGTCCTTAACGCCGGGAGCGGGATCATCGTTGTCGTCGGGATCTTTAACTACGGGATTGTCGGGAATAACGGGGTTGTCGGGGGTATTGTCGCGAGTTAAAGTTACCGCAAGCACTACCGTTGCTATTGCAATTACGCAAAATATCAAAATCAACAACGCCGCATTATTGCGTAAAAATCTTGTAAATTTGTTGGTTTTTTTAGTTGTATTCATTATTTGCCTCCGTATTTGTTTGTTGAGATTGTTGACAGACGCAATGCCTTTTATACATTGCGACGCAAAATTTTTTGTCAGTATCAATACCCGCCGAGAATTAGCGGATAGCCCACCGTAACGGTTCCGTTATTGTAAGCTATTTGTACATTGACGGGTTTGCCGTCTATTAATACGCGTTCGCGTATAAGCGGACTGTAATAACAAGCAACAGTAATACCGTTAAGTTGCTGAGAAGAAACTTTGTTTGCCATTAAACGGTTAACGGTTGTTTGCACATCGGCAACGGTTCCCGTAAACGTTACGCTTACGCCGTCGACATCCGCGCAGTTTGCAAGGGTATGTTTTAAGTTATCGGACGAACAAGTCACCTGGCAGCCCAATCCCAAATCGATGTAAGCAAGCGTGGTTTTGCGGCAATATACGTTGATTGACGGGTTGTATCGCGCAAAACTTGAAACGTCGTCCTGCATAGTATGCGGAACGAAATACAGCATTACGCCCAATATTACGATTAACAAAACCGATACAAACAAAAAGCGTTTCATACCGCAAGTGTTGCCACAAAAACAAATAAAAATACTTAGTTAAAATGTATAATTTTTCAAAACAAAAAGGTTTTACGTTTTAACTAGAAACGAATAGCCTTGTACAAAAGTTTTTGGATATAATATTAGATTTAAATGCGGAATTTAGTTATATTACAATAAACATATGCATTAGCAAAAAAGGACATCGCTTAACGCAATGTCCTTTTGGTGTTATCAATAAATTAGTTTGCTCTGTAACCTGCACGCCGCAAAGCATCGGCTATTTTTTGCTTGAACGTTCTTTCGTCGACAATATCATCCACTTTAAAGTCGTACCTTGCGCCGTTGTAAGTTGACGAGGAATGGACGTTTTTGCCGCCCGATTGCGTAAGCATAGTTTCGATATCCTTTTGCGGATTTTGGGCTTTGATTGTATAGCGCACTTCGAGTTCGCCGTTGTAGTTACGGCGCACATCGATATTCCTTGCGCCTTCGCGTTGCAATTGCGATTTAAGTTCGCTTTCGGGGTCTTTGAATTCGACATTCAAATAAATAGTTTTCATAGTTATTTTTCCTCCTTGGTTTGATAAATGCAGTTTAACACAGCCGTTGTACCAAGTTTGGGATAATGAATACTAATTCAAATTACAGGCGGATTTTAAAAGACTAATCATTTCATCACAGTGTTTGGCACATTCAAATTCTCGCCATTGCAAGTCCCCCACTTCCTTTGTTAATTGGCTCATCAATCTTAATTTCAAACTGCCATTTTTTATCATATTTTCATACTGTCCTTTTTTCGCAGTGGGTTTAAGATTGGAAAATTTAGAATTCGTACTGCGATGAACAAGACAAAGATTGCCGAAGCCGTCAACTTCTTTACCGTATTGATTTTCCTTATCCCACGGCGGCAACTCCACTTCCGAAGGATTTTGCGGATACCAATGTTCTACCGAATTGCGGAATCCAAAAGTAAAGTCGTCAAAATTTAACTGTTTGTATTGTTCATAACCACGTTTTGTCCAAAGCACATAATCAAGATAATTAAATACTGCGTGCTGTATTTCAACCCCCTTGTAAAAATTGGCTTTGGAATCCAAAAATTGCTTAATCGGTTCTTGCATAATTTGCTCGGCAACGCTGTTAAATTCCGACAATTTATTTCTATTGTCATCATTATACAGCCATGACAATAATTTTGTTATCCAATGCATTACTTTGGGCGATGTATATGAAACACGCAGACAAGACTGCAACATAAGGTTGTCAATATGGCTATCAGAAGTTTTATTTTCCTCACCGCAATCATCAAAATTAGTATTATTACACTGCGGCTTGCCATTGTTTGCAAATAATTCTTTTAAACTCCAAATGCCGTCATCGTCATCGTTCAAACTTTCTTTTGTGTTATTTTGATATTCGCGTTTAATAATGTACTTATCGAAAAGGAACCTACATTTTAGTAAACATAAAATAAATTTTTCGGAAAATTTGCTACGATCCTGTTTGTCATTGCCGATTGTTCCGTTATCGATTACATTAGTAAATGCTTGCAACAGTTTTTTATCGTCAAGTTGGTCAAGCAGTATTTTATCGGGATTATCATAATGTTCAACTTGTACAAACACCTTTAAAACGTGCAACAGAAAATATGGAAATTCCATAATGCTTTTAAACCGAATTTTATTTCCTTGGACATCTAAATAGTCCTTATCTTCGGTCAACTTACTGTCCGCATTTGTTGAAAGTATTTCAAGCATAGAAAGAGATTTATCTATACTTGCTAAATCGTCGTTACCCAGTTGAGATATCACATTGGAAAGCCGTTCACGACTTGGAACAGTATTCCAATTACTGTCAAAAAGCTGTTCCCTATCTTTAACTTTAAAGTGCATTTGCACATACCCGCTCATGTCGCTGCATACGTCCCAAATTTTTGCAAACAGTTCCTGCTTTTTAGTGAGTTCAATGCATCCATCGGCGGATTCGTTAGCGGGTTCAAGCGCTCGCATTAAGTTTGCTTTTAATATATCGTGCTGTTCCAACTGCTCGCCGCGTACATTCATAATTTCAAAGTAGCGGTTTAAATCGGTATGATCGGGAACTTCAATTCGGTATATGCGCACCTTTTTAAGATTTTCGATAAATTTAGTTTTGTCTATAAAAGTTTTTTTGTTAGATTTATCGTTTGTAAATTTATCGTTGATTATCCCCCTGCCCTTTATTAAACCTTGATCGGCTTTATCGTCGTCGGAAAAGTTTTTTGCAATTTCAGGTTCGCTGGAAAAATTTAACATTTTATTAAGAGTATGATTAGATTGCTCTCTACACTCATAACTAAGCCGATCTTTTTCCCAACTGTATCCCAAATAATTCAACAGCAAGAACAGTGCCGTTAAACGTTGCTGTCCGTCGATTACTTCGAACTTGCCGTTTTTATCCTTATGTACAACTAGTGAACCTATGTAGTAATGTGCAGTGGTTGCCTCGCAGTCATTTATGTCATCGATAAGTTGATTGATTTCGTTATCACCCCACGCAAACGCACGTTGATACAAGGGAATAATGTAATTGTCTTTTTCAAACAATGTCTTATTGTAGTCATCCAATATACTCAATTCGGGAACAATTCTCGGTTGTTGATTAGTTTGTTTTTCGCTCATTATTATTAACTCCTGCTATTGTTAACAAATCTTCGTAAAGTTTTTTTCCAATATCACTTACTTTGGTAGTTTCAACTCTCACGTCCAAGTCCGCAATATCGGCAACTTTGCGGGCGCAAGCAATTTTGTAAAACATAGGAATGTGATTAGAATAACTGCCGTTAGAGTCCCCAAGTGCATACTTATTTATTGTGTCTAATCCGAGATTACGCATATTTACGCGTAACATCATTGCCCAAACAAACAATTTTTTGACAACAACTTCGTCAAGGGAATGAAAGCGGTCGTAATAGAATAACAGTGCACAGTAAAACAAATTTACAGTATATCTAAACCCCGTAGAAGAATACCGTTCATCATTGTTTTTAGTGCGTTTTATATTCTTTTTGAATATGTCGGAAATCTGTGTAAAATTGTTTTTAATTTCACTTCGAATATCTTCCAACATATGTATGTAATGACTTGTCATTTTAAAGAAATCGCTACCTGCGCAAAACGGTTCGTTTATTTGAAAATACGGCATTGCTTTACATACACGTTGAGCATAGGTATATTTGCAGTTGGACGAAACGCCCTTGTATTCGTCTATGGATGACGAATTAAACTCTTTGTAGCCTTCCTTACGCGACCAATTTAAAATAGGATACAAATATGCAGAGAATAATGTTTTAATTTGATTAGGTTTAATTTGTTCCCATTCCTTTACCAAACGTAATTTTTCAAAACGCAAATCGTCCATTTCGCGCAAGTGATATGCTTTTAACAAATCGTGCGGATACAACCCTTTTCCGCGGGTATTTTGCGAGTCGAACAACTGAAACGCTTCGGACAATTCGTCCACCTTTAATACTACTACTTCTAATGTATCTACAAACGCACTATTAATACTACTTTGCCTATCAGTTTCGCCTTTTATACTCAATCTATCCTTAATAAGAGAATAGTTGTCTTGCAAATGAAAAATAGTTTCTTTGTTGGCAAATTCGTGTTTTAAAATTGTATTATTACAATTAGAATTCAAAAAATATTTTATTAGAGATAACGTTATAATCCTTTGCTGTCCGTCGACGATATTGTATTGAGTTTTTCCGTTTTTATCTTTTTCTTCGTGTAAAATGACTGTTCCGATACGATACCTAAAATCGTCCCTGTAACGTTTTTTATCCGCAATTGCAACTTCGATATCGTCCAACAGTTCCGCCACGTTTTTACGAGTCCATTTGTACGGACGTTGATAATTGGGTATTTTTAAATTCATTTGCAACAATTCGTCGATAAACTTTATTTCCGCTTTTGTGAGTTCGTTATCCATTAACTTTTCTCCTAAACTGTTAAATTTTTATTTTTAAATGTAGCAAACTTATTGTATCAAAAATAGGACAAACACTGTGTTAACATAACAGCAAATACGGCACAAATTAAAAAAGTGCGCCCCGCAAAGAGACGCACCCCAATAGTACACTCCGCGATTGTTGCGACACAATTCTCGTAGTATGAGAAAACGAAGAAGTACTTATTGGCAACTGTACTTCATACTACGATATTAAATTGTGTCGCATACTTATAGTACCATATTTTAAAGCAAAAAGCAACCCATATTTATTTCGATTGTTTACGTATATTTTTTGTCGGCATTTTTAATGTTTTGCGCAATTTTTTCCCGCAAGGACAGCGGCGTTAAAATTTCCACATAGTTAAGATATTGCATTGCCCAATACTCCATAGCGTAAAGGCTGGCGTTAACGGTGACAATTATTCTGCCGTCTTTTTTGACTGTTTTAAATTCAAAACCGAACCAATCCACAAGTTGGTCTATCATCCACTCCTCGTCGACGGCAAACGTTATTTGTTCGGGTTCGTCCGAGAACATATACGGTAAAGCCGACGAAAACCGTTTATAGTCAATGCCGTTTTCGTAGCCTTTTATCGAACGCAACGGCGTTGCCTTGTCGTCCAAAAGTTGAATGTCGGTAATTTTATCCATACGGTAATACACTACCCACTTGTACTTTTCTTCCAATGCCATTAAAAAATAACGTTGGTTGTGCAGTATCATTTGATATGGACTTACGGTATGCCACTTTACGCAATGCAGTTTTTTGTCAAGCCCGTACTTGCTGTATTCAAACTTTATTTTGCGGTTCAATGTAATCGCTTCGTCGATAATTTCGATATTGTAAAACAGTGCGGAGTTGTCAAACTTGCCCCAATCGTTTACCGAATAAATATTTTTTATGTACGATTTAAAGTACTTGTTTGAAAGCGTGGCGAGTTTATTGATTAACTCCTTAGAATGTTTTGCCGTAATATGCTGGCTTGCAAGTACGCTATCGGTAAGCAAACGAAGTTCGGAATCTTCGAATAAACGACTGCTTAAAAACGAGCCTTTCTTTGTTGTTTCGATGTCATAACCTGCTTCCTGCAACAAAACTATGTTGCGCCCTATTGCTTTTCGCTCGACGGTAATGTTGTAAAGCGAATACAGTTTAGAAACGATTTCCTCATGCGTTAAGGGATGGTCGCAATCGGTGTAATCTTTAAGAATTTGCAAAATGCGTATTAATGCAAGTTTTTTAGGTTCGAACGAATCCATATTATTCTCCTTAGCCGTCCGAAATTGCAATGGCGAACGGCGACATAATACGGACTTATTGTACCGAAACTGTCGCAAAATGTCAATATCCGTATTTGGCGGATATCGTGTGTATTTCATCGTATAACAGTACTTCTTTTTTGTACAATTCCTGCGCCAATTCGTTCAAAAAGAATTTGTTTTCCAGTAACAAAAACTTTGTGCGTTTGTAGAGTGCTTCTAACAAACAAATCTTTTTTTCGTAAATTCTGTCTAGTTGCCGAAAAGATTGACGGTTACTGTAACTATCCTCCGTATATAAAAACTCGAAACCGGATACTGCAAGCATCGTCACTTTTGCGTCGATTTCGTTCATAGCGGATTCCAAATCCTTTACCGCACCCATATCGACTTTGCCGAATTGAATTTCCACGCTTGCGCGCCCTGCCAACAAAGCCATGACGTAATTTTCGTAATCTTGGCTGCTAAACAGCGAAGGAATGCCCGAAACACAGCAAACACCCGTTGTCCCGTCTTGTCCGCATTTACCTACCGCAATACAACCTACGGATTTGCCCGACACAATATTTAAAACGGCGTGTCCCGCCTCATGGTAAACTATTTGAAGTTTTGTTTTGTCGTCGATGTTGTTTAATTTGCGTTGCTTTAACACAACCTTGGCAACGGCTCTTTTTACGTCGGCGTGATTCATTTCGAGACGGTTTTCGTACGCCGCGTAAATGCCCGCTTCGTTGATGACGCTTTCCAACATCGCACAGGAATTTCCCGCTAATATATGCGCAAGCGATTCCGCCTTTACTTCCGCAGATAAGCGCTTGCCCGAAAGAAAATGCTCGATTATCTTGACAGAATCGGAAAAAGACGGGGTTGTAAATTCTATTTGTTTGCCGAACCTGCCCTCACGCACGAGCGAATCGGGCAAATAATCGACATCGTTTGCCGTAGCGATTACAAAAACGTCTTTGTCCGCAATATCTTCTAGTCCCGTTTGAATGGCGACAAATTCTTCCTTGTTGCAATTGCGTTGCAAATTGTCTTCCGCAAACTTATCCATATCGTCAAAAAATATTATTGACGGCACATTTTTGATTGCGTTTTCAAATGTTTCTTTTATTTCGTTTACAAACTCGCCGTTTGATTTATTCTTTTTACAATGATATATATTGCGTTCCGTTTCGGCAATAAATGCCTTTGCCATAAGAGTTTTGCCAAGCCCGGGTTTACCGTAAAGCAAAATCGCCTTGGGAATTTTGACGCCTAAACGCAAATATTTTTCACTGTTTTTAAATACGTCGCACAACCGTATCATTTCTTCCTTTTCGCTTGTATAACCGATAATTTTATCAAAGTTGTTCATAACGCTTTTCCTCCGTAATTTTTATACGGCAATTATAACGGATTTGTTGTACTGATTTTGGGACAATATACAATACTGATTTTACAAAAATTATATTTTGTTACCGCAATGACAAAAAAAGACGAACCGTTAAGGTTCGTCAAATGTTTTATTATATAGATTTAGCAACTTGAGATTGACTGTATACTCAACAAATTTGTTGCCGTTACGCTAAAACGAAATAATTGCTTTAATTACTCGTACAATTTAGAAACGGGCAAATCGGTATAAACGCGTTCGATTGCTTCGGCAAAAATGTCGGCAATGCTGACAATTTTGATTTTGCCGATACGCTTTTCAGCGGGTAATTCGATTGTGTCCAATACGATAATTTCCGACAAGGGGCTTTTTTCCAAACGCTCGATTGCAGGCCCCGAAAGCACCGCATGCGTACAAGCGGCAATTACTTTTTCCGCTCCGTTATCCACTAGCGCTTGCGCGCCTTGGCAGATTGTGCCGGCAGTGTCGATCATATCGTCAAGCATTAAGCACGTACGTCCCTTAACGTCGCCGACAACGTTCATAACTTCCATTACGTTTGCGCGGGGACGGCGTTTGTCGATAATTGCAAGCGGAGCGTCGAACCTGCTTGCCATAGCGCGGCTCCTAACCACGCTGCCCGTATCGGGGCTGACGATAGTAAGATTTGGGGGAACGCCGACCTTTTTGAAATACTTGGCAAGTACGGGCATACCCATAAGGTTGTCGACGGGAATGTTAAAAAAGCCTTGCAACTGACTGCTGTGCAAATCCATAGTCAAAACGCGGTTTGCGCCTGCCGTTTGCAGAATGTCGGCAATAAGCTTTGCCGAAATGGGATCGCGGGCGCGGGCTTTGCGATCCTGCCTTGCATAACCGAAATACGGTATAACCGCCGTAATACGCCCCGCAGACGCCCGTTTGCACGCGTCTATAATTAGGAGTAGTTCCATCAAATTGTCGTTTACAGGCGTATTTGTAGACTGTACGATGAACACGTCGCACCCGCGGACGGATTCCTGTATGTTTACCGCCGTCTCGCCGTCGGAAAACTTGCCGACTTCCACCTTGCCTAAATCCAAATCAAGCTGTTCGCAAATGGACTGTGCTAATTTTTTACTTGAATTACCTGCAAAAATCTTTATTGCGCCATGAATTTGATTGAGCATATTTCCCCCAAAAATACGACAATATTTTATGCCTTTATTTTATATTTTTGTCGGTTTTGTGTCAAGTAAATAAAGCTTTACAAAACATACGCAATATTTCATTTTTGCGGCTATTTAAAGTTTTTTTGTATTGACTTCTACTTCTTTTCGTAGTTGCCGCAATAATGCGCCGTTTTACAATCGTCGCAGGGAGTTACGGTAATTTGCGACAAGTTACAGCAACATTTTTCGCAGTTGTGATATTTGCACGCTTCGACGTCGCACATAATGGTTTGATTGTTTTTCATAGTATATCTCCTTGATATTTTGATTTATACTATTAGTTTTTCCAACATACTAAAAAAAATACTTTCTTATTTTTATTTAAAAACACTAAATTAATTTAATTATATAAAATTATTGCGTTTTCTTTGACAGTATTTTGTCCAATTGAATTGTCAGTTTGTTTGCTTCCATAATTGCACCAACATATCGTTCATCGCCCTGATAACAGTAAATGTTATTTAGAAAATTTATTCCAAACGCATCACCGTTATCAAAATACAGCATTACGCCAATTGAGTTTACACGTTGCTTACTCGTTCCATCAGTTGATCCCACGCCTATTCCTACGCCGCCAATGCTTGTTCCTGTTGCAAGTGTTAAAGTTTTAGTATCAATCTGACCATTGTTCACCAATAAATCGTATTTTACCAAATCATTAAATGCATATACCTTAAAATCATACGGTAATAACATATAACAAGCAATCTCATTCCGTTGAGCATCAATCTGTAAATTCAAGTTATCCGGTGCATGATATTTTGTTTTATATTCAAAAAATTTATAACCAAATGATGAAACAGAATAACTGCTTTCAAATCCTCTTTGTTTCAGTTCTTCTTCTATTTTTTTATTATTAGCAAGAATAATAGGAACATCCTTTTCCATTTGTTGCTTATCGCGTTGGGCAGCATTTGTTTTTATAATCAAATACGGTATTAAAAATAATAAAATGACACCTAACGCAATCAATACATACCACATACATATTTCCTCCTGTTTTTTATATATTATAATAGGTCTTTTGACCTATGTCAATACTTTTGACCTAAAAAGGCATATACTATTTATATGCCGTACAAAGAAATTATCAAACAAATAATGATTGATAACAAGTTAAGTCAACAAGGTATTGCCGACATACTTGAAGTAAATCAAACAACAGTAAGTCAATGGCTATTGGGAAACAAAAAACCCGGCTATGACAGCATTATGCAAATTTACGAAAAATTCGGAATAGAGCCGAATTTACTTTTCGGCATCGATAAATAGTTATAAACAAACCCTTACGGTTATATTGACTAAAACATTAATTTAATATATACTTAACATTGTAAAGTTTCATAGGAGTTTTTAAAATGAAAATACTACTGCTTCAAGACGTAAAAGGACAAGGCAAAAAGGGTGAAATCATAAACGCAAGCGACGGTTACGCAAACAACTTTTTAATCAAAAAAGGCTTAGGCGTTGTTGCCACAGCCGATACAATCAATTCCGTCAATATCAAAAACAAGGCGATTGAACGTCAAAAGGCGGAAGAAAAGCAAAAAGCACTTGACGACGCAAAACGTCTTAAAGGACAAGTTATACATATTACCGCAAGCAAAGGCAGTCAAGGCAAAATGTACGGCAGTATTACCAATAAGGAAATTGCCGAAGAATTAACCAAGTTAGGCTACCCCGTAGACAAAAAGCAAGTTGTGCTTAAAGATCCTATACGCATAACAGGCGAATACACCGTAACGGTTAAAATGTATGCCGAAATTTCCACCACCGTTACCGTTGTCGTGGAATAAACCGACTCAATTAATTTGCAACGGTAACATTTAAAGTTTGCGCGCAATTAGGCGTAAACGAGATACAAATAAATTGTGTGTGCAAAATGCACACACTTTTTAATTAAAATACAATATAATTGTTATTGCAAAGTTTCACATACTAAAATTTACATAAAAATAACGGATTGCCCACATATCGGGAAATCCGTTTTTGTTAAAATTTAAATTACTTAATTTCAGCTTCTGCGCCGGCTTCGGTAAGAGTTTTAACCATACCTTCGGCAGTTTCCTTGGGTTGAGCTTCCTTAATTGTAGCGGGAGCGCTTTCAACAAGGTTTTTAGCTTCGACAAGACCAAGACCTGTAAGTTCGCGAACAGCCTTGATAACAGCGATTTTGTTGCCGCCGATAGCCTTCAATACTACGTCGAATTCAGTCTTTTCTTCTGCTGCGGGAGCTGCGCCGCCTGCTACTGCACCGCCTGCAACGGCTATGGGAGCTGCTGCGGAAACACCGAATTCTTCTTCGATAGCGTGTACAAGTTCGTTAAGTTCCAATACCGAAAGAGCTTTAATCTCTTCAATAAATTTTTTCGTATCCATTGTAATTATTTCTCCTGTTAGATTTTAATTTTTATTTTTGTACGGCGTTAGCCGCTTGTTTTGAACGGGTTAGCCGTTCGCTTTAATGGTTTTAGCCATTATTCTTTTCAGCAACTGCATTTAATGCAACTGCCAAGCCGCGCATAGGCGCAGACAATACAGATACCAACATGCCAAGCAATGTTTCCTTGTTGGGAACTTTACTCATAGCGTCGCATGTTGCCGCATCGGCAAACTTTTTGTCGAACATACCGCACTTAATTTGCATAGCCTTATACTTGCTAATACCTTCGGACGCAACTTTTGCGGGAGCGATGGCGTCGGTTGTACCAAACGCAAATGCGCTGGGACCGTTTAAGGCTTCGTCAAATTCGGTATAGCCCAACTCGTTAAGCGCTTTGCGGAAAAGCGTGTTTTTAAGAACTTTGTACTCAACGCCGTTTTTACGGAATTCGGCGCGGAACTCGGTATCTTGCGCAACGGTCAAACCTTTGTAGTCGATGATAACAAACGATTGGCAATTTTGAATTTGCTCTTTGATTTGTTCGACTGCTTCGCGCTTGGCTTGCTGCGTGGGACTTAAATGTCCGTGATGACGTTCATGATCCATTGTTGTTTTCCTCCTTTTTAGATTTTTAAATCTAATTAAAAACCCTTGTACCGTATTTAGGGTACAAGGGTAGAAAAACCTCAGTTGTACCTCGGCAAGATTTACTGTTACTTGCTGTCTTTGGAACGGTTGTGGGTTGATAATTCAGTTTTATTTATATGCAACTTTGATGCCGGGACCCATTGTTGTAGCAATCGCTACCGATTTAAGGTAGGTTCCCTTTGCTGCTGCGGGTTTAGCCTTGATGATAGCGTCCATAACCGCCGTTGCGTTTTCAAGCAATTTGTCCTTGCCGAAAGACTTTTTGCCGAAAATAACGTGGATAATGGATTGCTTGTCCAGACGGTATTCAACTTTACCTGCTTTAATGTCGTGCAAAGTTTTAGCAATGTCCATTGTTACTGTTCCGCTTTTGGGGTTGGGCATTAAACCCTTAGGTCCCAAAATTTTACCGAGACGTCCTACAAGTCCCATCATATCGGGAGTTGTTACAAGTACGTCAAAGCCGAACCAGTTTTCCTTTTGCATCTTTTCGATGTATTCCTCAGCACCTACGAAGTCTGCTCCGGCAGCCGTCGCTTCGTCCGCCTTAGCACCCTTAGCGATTACCAAAACGCGAACGGTTTTACCTGTTCCGTTAGGCAATACTACTACGCCGCGGACTTGTTGGTCGGCTTTACGTCCGTCAACGCCGAGTTTTACGTGGAGTTCTAACGTTTCGTCAAATTTTGCGCTTGCAACATCAATAGCCGTTTGAATTGCTTCGCCCATATCATATTGCTTTGTTCTGTCGATTTTTTTCAAAGCATCTACATATTTCTTTCCCATTATTCGACGCCTCCTTAACCTTCGACAACAATACCCATACTACGGGCTGTTCCTGCAATCATCGAGCAAGCCGCTTCCAAAGTTGCGGCGTTGAGATCTACCATCTTCAACTTTGCAATTTCTTCGATTTGCGCGTGAGTAATTTTAGCAACCTTAGTTCTGTTGGGGACTGCGCTGCCCGATTCGATACCGCACGCCTTTTTGATAAGTACGGGTGCCGGGGGAGTCTTCAAGACGAACGTAAAGCTGTGATCTTGATAAATTGTTACGATTACGGGAATGATAAGTCCCGCTTTGTCTGCCGTTCTTGCATTGAAATCCTTAGTGAACGCGGGAATGTTAATTCCGTGAGGACCTAATGCCGAACCTACCGGGGGAGCCGGTGTTGCCTTGCCTGCGGGAAGTTGAAGTTTGACTACCGCAGTAACTTTCTTTGCCATAATAGCCTCCTATTATTTGTGGTACCTGCGAAAGGAACATATTAATGTGTATTTATTCCTATCTCCCATTTGCGCGTTGATTAGGCGCGACGCGAACGCCAAAAACACAGTTATTCTTCCACCGTTATAGTAGTGGGATTACTGATTTTTTCAATTTGAATAAAGTCCATATCGACGGCGGTTTCGCGACCGAACATATTAAGCACTACTTGTGCCTTTTGACGGGCAAGGTCAATTTCCTTAATTACCCCTACCATACCTTCGAACGGTCCGGTGACAACCGTAATGCTATCGCCCACAACCATCGAAAAGTCCGCCACGCGGTCTTCTAAGCCGAGACGTTTGACTTCGTCTTCCTCTAACGGCCATGCTTTACCGTTGGGACCTACAAAACCGGTTACTCCGCGCGTGTTGGTTAACGTAAACCACATTTGATTGGAATAAACCAATTTAATAAACACGTATCCGGGCATAACCTTGGCTTCGTACGCCTTTCTTTTGCCGTTTTTTTCCTCTATTAAAGTTTCGGTGGGTATTTTGATATCCAAAATAACATCTTGCAAGTTGCCGTTTTCGACAATTTGCTCAATGCTCTTTTTAACCAGACTTTCATAGCCCGAATAAGTATGTAAAATATACCACCTTGCCGTTTTTTGCTCGCTCATAATATATCGCCTTACGCTTTGGGACTGATAAGCGACAACAGCCACGAGAACAGATAGTCTGAACCGAGAATTATAACAGAGAAGAACAAAACTACAAGCAAAACAATACCTGTATTTTTAAGTACGGTTTTGAAATTAGGCCATGTAACTTTTTTAAGTTCCGACCAACTTTTTTTAAAGAAATCGCCCAGTCTTCTAAAAAGATTAGGTCTTTTGGCTTTTGTCGCTGCCATAAATATATCTCCTTACTTCGATTCCTTGTGCACTGTGTGCTTTTTGCAGAATCTGCAATACTTGTTGCGTTCAAGTCTGTCGGTAGTTGTTTTGCCGTTTTTGTAAGTGTCGTAGTTACGTTGTTTGCATTCGGTGCAAGCAAGTACAACTTTGACTCTATTACCTTTTTTTGCAGCCATAGTAAAATCTCCTGTTGAGTGCGTTTTTGGTGTATTTTCGCACGCAAAAAATTACACCCCTTATAGAAGTGCTAAATAATAATACCATATTAGTCAAACGTTGTCAACGAAAAACGTCACATTAAACACGATTATTTTAATGCACTCTTTGCCGTTTAAAGGCGTAGGAAGTTTGCACAACTTGACACAAATTACTCAAAGTGCTAATATAAATTATAACGACAAAGTAATAACACGCATTGGAACAATTTGAGTAAAATTACGGAGAATAAATGATAAACGAAAACGAACCCTGTTTGCAAGCACGCAACCAAACCACGCGCGAACAAGAAACTTACTGCAAAGTTTATACTAAAAAATTCAGCGGTTATATACGGCAGCTTTTTATAAACTACCAAACGGTAGGACTGATTTTTATGTTGATATTTATAGGACTGCTTTTGTATTTTACGCGCGCGTGGGAAGACGACGACAAATTCGGCTTTTACATCGGCGCGGGAATGTTTGCATTTGCATTACTGTTTTATATATACACAATAATAAAAGGCTTGTGGTTTTGGAAATACGCAAAATACGTTGTAGTAACAAACGAAGGCATTTGGATTATGTGGCACGGCGTTTTTTGGGGAAGAACGGACTTTAAGGGAAGAAGGCGTTTTTTAAGTCCAAATTGGTCGCTTTACGGCTGGGGCGAAATTAAAATTACCGATGACGACAAAGTGCGTCCGCAAAGTCCCGTAAAAACGGCGCGTTTTTTTGATAATTTCGACTACGCCGTCGTTAAGTCGACGCACCTTTCATCACTGTTTTTAACGCGCTTTGACGGAGTACAGGAAATATACTTTTTAGACAAAGCCGACGCAAACGAAATACTGGAATATGCGCGCGAGCAAAAACGACGCAAAAAACGCAAAAAGAAAGATATGGAAATAATCGAAGACGAATACGACAAACTGCCCGACGATGAATATACGGAAGACGACGATGAATAAACACCGTCGTCTTTTTAAATTTATCTTTTGCTTAATATTTATTTAAAACCGCAATAAATTTAATTTTGAGTATTGACAAAGCGGTCAATATGTTATATTATATTAACCCAGCGCAAAATTAGGAGGTCATCAATGATGATAGATTATAAATTACTTATTAAAGAAGCGTACGAAGCGCAAAAGATGGCATACACGCCGTATTCACACTGGAAAGTGGGAGCCGCGCTATTAACCAAGGACGGCAAAGTTTATCGCGGTTGCAATATTGAAAGTTCAACTTTTTCCCCTACTAACTGCGCCGAAAGAACAGCGTTTTTCAAAGCCGTATCCGAAGGGGAACGTAATTTTGTAGCCATTGCCATTGTAGGTAACGACGAAAATACACCCTTAGGCAAAGGGGACTACTGCCCGCCTTGCGGAGTGTGCCGTCAGGTTATGACGGAATTTTGCACGTCGGACTTCGAAATTATACTTGCCAAGGACTACGACAAATACGAAGTGTACACATTGAAACAGTTAATGCCGCTTGTAAGTTTACCGCTGAGCAACAAATAACAACCAATATATTTAAAAAGGGCTTAGATTAAAAATCTTTGCCCTTTTTAAATAACGTAATAATCCAAGTCCATTTGCGTGCCTGTTTTGTACAAAAATTCGACAATGTCGTCATCTAAAGACAAGCATTGGTTGGGTTCGTCGCTATCCTTGACGATATACGGCACAATCGACAACGTAGTAGTTAAGTTAAACCGTTTTTTCAGTTCGACGATTTGCGCTTCCTTGCCGAACAAGTCGTTCAACGTTATGCGAACCATATCGCTTACGTATACGTTGTACGACGTGTTTGCGCCTACGACAAAATGGTGGCGGTTAAACACGGGGGTTAATCCCAGTACCGACATTATTGCTTGTTCGACTTCATCGCGGTTCATTATTCCTATTTGTTCGGGAGTACAATCGCGACTTATATGTAGCAGTTCAACATTCCTTTTGAAATCAAAATCGAATTGAAATACAAACGACGTTGTACAACTGTGTTTTTTCATTGATTACTCCTTAATTTAAATATTTCGTTCCAAAACGGTTTTACAATTACGCAAGCGCGAATTATAACCGTCTTTGGCTAATTGACATTGCAAACGACATCTACAAGGTAAACATTTTCGTTTTCGGAATCGTACAAACACCTAACAGTTTTGTTGTTGTAGTCTGTCAACTTGAATTTTGCAAACAGCAACGCACTGGAAAAACACGGATTGGTATCGGCAGTAAAAACTCCGTCGCTATCGCCGAATTCTAATGTGTAATAACAATTTAGGCGGTAATATCGCGACACATTAGGCTTGTCAAGAGTCGTTTCATAAAGTTTAAACTTTGGATACTTTTTTAAAAACATTAACGCTACAATTAAATTATACAACGGGTAGACGCTAAAAATTAAGCCCAATCCCCCTACAACCCAAAGGAAAATTTTTGTAGATTCCCCAAGCGCGCCCGCCTTGATATCGTCAATAAATACCGGCAAATATATTAGCGCAACCAAAATAACAGCAATAGTCCAATCCAAAATAAATATAGCTATGTTATGTAACCGCCATTTGAAGTCTATGCTGTTTTTTATGTCTTTTTTCGTTAAACCGTTCATTGTTGCCCCTTTAATTTACTAATTGTTTAGCACCAAAACGTAGGTCAATTCCGTTGCCGTTTCGTTGCGCTTGGCGTAAGTTCGCACACCGTTAGCGTCGGTAAGCGTCATTCCTAATTTTTCCATAACCCTTTGCGAAGCAATATTGCGGTAATCGCATTGAGCAATAATTTTTTGCAGACGCAATGAGTGTTTTGCAAAACTTATTACCGCCTGCGCCGCTTCGGTAGCATACCCCTTATTGTGGTAATCCCTGTCCAAAATCCACCCTATCGAACCTTGCGATCGTGTTTTATCGAGATATAAACCGACGGCGCCTATTTGAAAATTGTTTAGCAATACTGCAAACTCGTAAAACGCGGGCTTTGCTTTGTTCCATTCGACATCGACCGACTGCAAAAACGACTGCGTTTCCGCAACGCTTTCATTTGGCAAAAACATCATATATTTAGTGTTTTCAAAATCACTTGAATATTTGTAAACGGATTGAACATCATCGGTGCAAAGCGGACGCAATGCCAATCTTTCGGTTGTTAATAGCATACAATTTACCGATACCTTAATTATTTAACAAACTTTGTTTTTTCTGTCAGATGTCGAATACACTAGCAACGTGATATTAGAACGCTGTAAAGTTTAGGCGGTATCTCACGTTGCTACCATTGCATATCAAAATAAAATTTTCCGTTAAAGCAATCGCCGTCCGATTCGATAATTATATAAACTTTTGCACGCGCAGGGATTTTTGCCAATTGGCTATCGGCAACCTTTTGAGACGACAAGTCGATTAATTCAACTTTTTCGTCGGCGTAATCGTAATATACTTTTGCAGAGCCATCACCGAGAGTTATACTGTAAAACAGGGTTGCTTCGCTACCGCTTTTATTTGTCAATTTAAATGACAAAACGCCGTTGAATTTGCCAAAGGTCAATTGATATGAAGCGGACGAAAAGTCAAACCCTACCGATTTAGACATAGAAGTCGCATTGTAGCGACTAGAATATTTGTTGTCGCAAGCGGACAAAGTAAAACAACACATTGGCAACACAATCAAAAGCAATACTGCTAAAAATCTTTTCATGCCCCACCTACTAATAAATTTGTTTATTAAATATTATCACATTGACGGTAAAATGTAAATACTGTATTTTAACTGATAGTAGAGAAATATGTAATGCACAATGCGTAATGCGGAATTGCAGTGACGTTCAATTTAATTCTGCGGTAGGCAAGAGTCTGCCTACCCTACAACCGCTCCTCGCAAAGACGGAAAAATATAAAACGTGCGGAGCGCAAGGGCGCATTGCGCATTATAATGTAATATTGCAGTGACGTTTAGTTTAATTTTACGACATGCAGTTGCTTGCCACGCCATACGCAACGGTATTAAATATTTTAATTTACTCAACAAAAAAATGCAGTCGAATGCTCGACTGCATTTTTAATTTTTGTAATTTAATTACGCGATGATCTTGGAAACAACGCCCGAACCAACTGTGTGGCCGCCTTCGCGGATAGCGAAACGAAGTCCGTCTTCCATAGCGATAGGTGTAATCAAAGAAACTTTGATGTGGGTGTGGTCACCGGGCATAACCATTTCTACGCCGGGATCAAGTTCGATAGAACCGGTAACGTCCGTTGTACGGAAGTAGAATTGAGGACGGTATCCCTTGAAGAAAGGACTGTGACGTCCGCCTTCTTCCTTGGTAAGTACGTATACTTGACCTTCGAAGTCCTTGTGGGGAGTAACCGATTTGGGTTTAGCGACAACTTGTCCGCGTTCGATTTCCTTACGGTCTACGCCACGAAGCAACAAACCAACGTTGTCGCCTGCGAAAGCTTCGTCAAGAAGTTTACGGAACATTTCAACGCCTGTAACAACAGATGTTTTGATTTCTTCCTTAATACCTACGATTTCAACGGGGTCGGAAGGTTTAACGGAACCGCGTTCTACTCTACCGGTAGCAACTGTACCACGACCTGTGATCGTGAATACGTCTTCTACGGGCATCAAGAAAGGTTTGTCGGTTGCACGTTCGGGTGTGGGGATGTAAGCGTCAACAGCGTCCATCAAGTCCAAAATGGGCTTGAAAACGGGGTCTGCAAGGTTTGTGTTACCTGCTGCAACAGCGTCGATTGCCTTTTTAGCCGAACCTTTAACGATGGGGATATCGTCGCCGGGGAATTCGTACTTGGAAAGAAGTTCGCGAACTTCCATTTCGACAAGTTCAAGTAATTCTTCGTCGTCAACCAAGTCGGTTTTGTTCATAAATACTACGATGTAGGGAACGCCAACCTGACGAGCAAGAAGGATGTGTTCGCGAGTTTGGGGCATGGGACCGTCTGCTGCGGAAACAACCAAGATTGCGCCGTCCATTTGAGCTGCGCCTGTGATCATGTTTTTAACATAGTCGGCGTGGCCGGGGCAGTCTACGTGAGCGTAGTGACGTTTGTCTGTTTGATATTCGACGTGTGCGGTGTTAATCGTAATACCACGAGCTCTTTCTTCGGGAGCCTTGTCGATTTCGTCATATTTCATAACTTCTGCTTTACCTTGCATAGCCAGAACCATCGTGATAGCTGCTGTCAAGGTTGTCTTACCGTGGTCTACGTGACCGATAGTACCAATATTGACGTGCGGTTTGCTTCTGTCAAATTTTGCTTTTGCCATTGTTGTGATTCCTCCTGAATTTGTTGATGATGTTTTTATTTAAAATTTGTTCAACAGATTAATTATATCTTATTTTTTTGTTTTGGTCTACACTTTTACAAAAATATTTTGTCAAAAGTGCTATTTTGCGGCATTTTCCTTAGCGATTTTTTCGCGGATTGCCTTGGGTACTTCGGCGAAGTGGTCAAATTGCATAGAATAGTTACCACGTCCCTGAGTACGGCTTCGAAGGTCGGTTGCGTAACCGAACATTTCCGCCAAAGGTATAAACGCATTGACTACCTGTACGCCGTTACGCATTTCAATACCTGCTACGTTACCGCGGCGGGAAGAAACGTTACCCATAACGTCGCCCAAGTATTCCTCCGGCATGGTGATTTCCACCTTCATCATAGGTTCGAGCAATACCGGTTCCGCCTTTGCAGCGGCATTTTTAAATGCTAACGAACCTGCAATTTTAAATGCCATTTCCGAACTGTCGACCGCGTGGAAACTACCGTCGTAAACGGTGACTTTGAAGTCGACCACTTCGTATCCGGCAAGCGGACCTGTCTTGGATGCTTCGACAATACCGTTATTGATAGGCTGAATATATTCCTTGGGAATGCTTCCGCCGACAGTTGCGTCGACAAATTCGTATCCTTTGCCCGGTTCTTGCGGTTCCATACGGATTTTACAATGTCCGTATTGACCTTTACCGCCCGATTGACGGACATACTTGCCTTCCGCTTCGACTGATTTGCGGATTGTTTCCCTGTAAGAAACTTGCGGCTGACCTACGTTTGCTTCCACCTTAAATTCGCGGAGCAAGCGGTCTACGATGATTTCCAAGTGCAATTCGCCCATACCCGCAATAATGGTTTGTCCCGTTTCCTTGTCGGTGTAGGTTTTGAACGTCGGATCTTCTTCGGCAAGTTTGATGAGCGCCAACGTCATCTTTTCCTGTCCTGCCTTGGTCTTAGGTTCGATTGCTACCTTAATAACCGGTTCGGGGAATACCATACTGTCAAGTACGATTTGGTTCTTTTCGTCGCACAACGTGTCGCCTGTTGTGGTATCTTTAAGTCCTACCAACGCGACGATTTCGCCTGCGTAAGTTTCGTCGATTTCTTCGCGTTGAGCGGCGTGCATTTGCAATACCTTTGTAATACGTTCGCGCTTACCCTTTGTCGAGTTGTAAACGTAACTGCCTGCTTGAAGCTTTCCGCTGTAAACGCGGCAGTAAGCAAGTTTACCTACAAACGGGTCGGCGACAATTTTAAACGCAAGTCCGCAGAAAGGTTCGTTGTCGTCCGTTTTGCGTACAATTTTCTTTTCCTCGTCGTGAACGTCGAAACCTACTACGTGGTCGATATCCACAGGGCTGGGAAGGTAGTCGCAAACGGCGTCGAGAAGTTTTTGTACGCCCTTGTTTTTGTAAGCCGTTCCGCAAAGTACGGGGTTGACTTTAAGTTCGATTACCGCTTTGCGCAATGCCTTTTTAATTTCCGCTTCGGACAAATCGCCTTCGGCAAAAAACTTTTCCATCAATTCGTCGTCGGTTCCTGCGACAAATTCAACAAGTTCGTCGTGAGCTTTGTTGACTTCGTCTACCATATCCGCAGGAACGTCCGTTTCGTCGATTTCGATCCCCTTAGGATCGTTATAGATGTAAGCCTTTTTAGTGATTACGTCTACCAAACCTTTGAAAGTTTCTTCCTTACCGATAGGCAGTTGAATGGGCAATGCGTTTGCTTTCAAACGTTCGCGCATCATTTTGACAACGTTATAAAAGTTTGCGCCGTTGATGTCCATTTTGTTTACGAACGCGATACGCGGTACGTTATACTTGGACGCTTGGTGCCAAACCGTTTCGCTTTGTGGTTCAACGCCGCCCTTTGCGCAAAATACCGCAACCGCTCCGTCCAATACGCGCAAGGAACGTTCAACTTCGACAGTGAAGTCAACGTGTCCCGGAGTATCGATAAGGTTGATACGGTAGTCAACGTTGTTGTAATGGTTAATCCAATGTACGGTAGTAGCCGCAGACGCAATTGTTATACCGCGTTCCTGCTCCTGAGCCATACTGTCCATTACGGCTGTACCTTCGTGCGTTTCGCCTATTTTGCGGGTTTTACCCGAAAAGAACAATATTCTTTCGCTTGTTGTTGTTTTGCCTGCGTCGATATGCGCCATAATGCCGATATTACGCACATTTTGCAGGGGATATATACGTGCCATAGTTAAACTCTCTCCATTCTAACAGATTACCATCTGAAATGAGCAAACGCCTTGTTTGCTTCGGCAGATCTGTGCATTTCTTCCTTTCTTTTGAAAGCGCCGCCTTGCTCGTTGCAAGCATCAAGCAATTCGTTTGCCAACCTAAGATACATATATCTGTCGTTACGTTTACGCGCAAACATAACCAACCATCTGATTGCTAACGTTTGACGTCTTTCGGGACGTACTTCCATAGGTACTTGATAGTTTGCACCGCCTACACGCCTTGCTTTACATTCAAGCATAGGCATAAGGTTGTTGATTGCTTTGTTGAACACTTCCATAGGATCTTGTCCCGTACGTGTTTGAATTTCGTCAAACGCGCCGTAAACGATTTCCTGCGCCGTACCCTTTTTACCGTCCAGCATAACTTGGTTGATAACCTTAGTTACAACTTTGCTGCCGTAGACGGGATCGGGTAGAACGTCCCTCTTGGGGACACCGCTTCTTCTGGGCATGTGTTTTTCCTCCTTTTAGAATTTTTGTTTAATTTTGTTTTTACCAAATACAGCCAACTCAACGCATTACTGCGGAGAAACTTCTGTCTTGCAGCGGGACAACCCGCCGACATACTGCTTATCGGGGAAAAGTCAAAATTAAATAATTCGACTATTCACCAATTGAACTGTATATAATACTTGTCCTAATTTCTATTTTTTAGGACGTTTAGCGCCGTACTTGGAACGGGCTTGTTTGCGGTTAGCAACGCCTGCCGTATCAAGCGTACCACGGATAATGTGATAACGGATACCGGGCAAGTCTCTAACACGTCCGCCGCGAATCAAAACAACGCTGTGCTCTTGAAGGTTGTGACCTTCGCCGGGAATGTAGCAAGTACCTTCCATACCGTTGGTACGGCGTACACGCGCAATCTTACGGAGAGCAGAATTGGGCTTTTTGGGAGAAGTTGTAGTAACGTTTAAGCAAACGCCGCGTTTTTGAGGACAGCTGTCCAACAACGGGGATTTACTCTTTTCCGCTTCACTGCGTCTACCCTGTCTGATCAATTGGTTGATTGTTGCCATTTTTTTACCTCCTTTCAATAGTGAACAGTCGAAACTCTAAAACAAGTTCCATATACAAACGGTAATTGTTTAACCGTAAGTATCAATTAAATAGTGTTGACCGGCAATAACGCCGTTAAACGTATTTTAACAAACCTATTGCGCCGCTGGGAACGTCTATCGAATACTTAGCGGAAAACTCCGCCATACCGCCGCATATACGATACTTTATACCGTATTGCTTGGCAATTTCAATAAGCGATTGTATGTATTCCTGTTCGGCGTCCGAAGCAATCATTATTTCGACTATGTTGTCCTTTTTAGCTTCGCGCAATATTTGCCTTTTGCCTATAACTACGTTCGATTTGCTATTAGCCATAAACCACCAAATATCATTTTACCAAAATACAACAAGGCAGTCAAGCATTTATGCTCGACTGCCTTATATTAATTTTAAAACCGTTATTTAACCTGCAAAATTTAAATTATGCGCAGACAAGATTATTCGTCCGTATCGTCGGTTGCAGGTACGTCCGCCTTGCGGACAAGTTCCATTTCCCTGTAACGGGCAAGTCCTGTGCCTGCCGAAATCATCTTGCCGATGATTACGTTTTCCTTTAAGCCGTATAACGGGTCGCACTTGTTTTTAATTGCGGCTTCGGTCAAAACGCGAGACGTTTCCTGGAAGGATGCTGCCGACAGGAAGCTATCCGTTGCCAAACTTGCCTTGGTGATACCGAGCAAAATTCTCTTAGCTGCTGCGGGCACGCCGTCGTTTTCCAACGCCTTAGCATTTTCTTCTTCGAACTTGAAGATGTCGACGACTTCGCCGGGAAGCATATCGGTTGTTCCTGCGTCTTCGATACGTACCTTGCGGAGCATTTGACGCACTATTACTTCAACGTGCTTGTCGTTAATTTCAACACCGTTGGTACGGTAGGTCGCTTGAACTTCCTTAACCAAATATTCTTCGACGGCTCTAAGTCCCTTGGTGGAAAGCAAGTCCTGCGGATATATAGAACCTTCGGTTAACGGAGTGCCGCTTTCGACGGTATCCCCTTCGTGAACCTTAATACGGGAAGTATACGGAATTGCGTAATCGGTAGATTTACCCTGAGCATCCGTTACGCGGACGATTTTTTTGTCCGTATTTGTAGGAATCGTAACCTTGCCGTTAACTTCGCAGATTACGGCGCATCCCTTGGGTTTACGCGCTTCGAACAATTCTTCTACGCGGGGCAAACCTTGTGTGATGTCATCCGCCGTTGCAACGCCGCCGGTGTGGAACGTACGCATTGTAAGCTGTGTTCCCGGTTCGCCTATCGACTGAGCGGCAATTACGCCTACTGCTTCGCCGAGATTTACAGGCTTGCCGTTAGCCATATTTGCGCCGTAGCACTTGCAGCATACGCCGTGTTCGCTGCGGCAAGTAAGGACGGTACGCATATACAGCTTGGTGATGCCTGCCTTAATAATTTCGCGAGCGAGGTCGTCGTTGATCATTGTGTCGCCATGGCAAATCAATTCACCCGTTTGGGGATTAACAACATCGTCGATTACGTATTTGCCTAAAATACGGTCTTCGAATTTTTCGATTATTTCGTCCTTGCCCGAACCGCGGAAAGCTTCGATCCACATACCTTGCGGACGGCTGCCTGTTGAGCAGTCTTCTTCACGAACGATAACGTTTTGCGCTACGTCTACCAAACGACGGGTAAGGTAACCTGAGTCTGCCGTCTTTAACGCCGTATCGGCCAAACCTTTACGTCCGCCGTGCGACGAAATAAAGTATTCCAAAACAGACAAGCCTTCGCGGAAGCACGCTTTAACGGGCAATTCGATAGTACGTCCCGAAGGATCGCTCATAAGTCCGCGCATACCGCACAACTGACGGATTTGGTTCATACTACCGCGGGCGCCCGAGTCTGCCATCATCCAAATGGGGTTATCTTCTTCCATTACGTCCTGAACCAACGCTTCAACCTTGGATGCGGCGTCCTTCCAAACGTCGATAACCGACTTGTAACGTTCGTTTTCCGTCAAGAAACCTTCGTTGTATTCGTCTTCGATTTCCACTACGCGTTTACCCGCATCGTCCAAGATATGCTTCTTTTCGGTAGGAATGTTCATATCGAACACGCTGGTGGTAAGACCGCTTATTGTGCTGTATTTGTATCCCAACGCTTTAACGTTGTCCAACATTACCGCAGTAGGAGTCGTTCCGCGCAGTTTGAAGCATTTTTCAACGATTTGCGACAATTGCTTTTTGCCCACCAAGTAACTCTTGGGCTTGCCGATGTTATCGGCAGTCAATTCGATACGGATACCCAATGTACGTCTTTCGAATTGTTTTTGCGCAAGGGTTGCGGCGTCTTTAATATATTGGTCGTCGCGTTCAGCCGAACTGTCTGCGTAATCGTAGTAGATTGCTTGGCAGAAAATCATACGGCCTACGGTTGTCCAAATCTTCGAACCGTCTTTTTGCTGAATATTGACTACCGTTTGCAAAGTGATATCGTGAGCGACATACGCTTCGTACGCTTCGTCAAAACTGCTGTAATAATGACCTTTACGCAAAATTGCCAGTTCGTCTTCCGTCAATGCACGTTCGAAACGGGTTTTGTCGTACAATTCGATCAATTGCTTTGTTTCGTCAACGTTGCAACGTACAGTGGTCAAGTAATAACAGCCTAAAACCATATCCTGCGTAGGCGAAATAACCGGTTTACCGTCGGACAACTTTAAAATGTTGTTTGCGGCAAGCATTAAATATCTTGCTTCGGTTTGCGCTTCGATAGACAAAGGCACGTGAACAGCCATTTGGTCGCCGTCGAAGTCGGCGTTGAACGCGGTACACGCAAGGGGGTGAAGTTTAATTGCCCTACCTTCGATAAGTACGGGTTCGAACGCTTGAATAGACAGACGGTGAAGCGTGGGAGCACGGTTGAGCATTACGGGGTGATCCTTGATGACTTCTTCCAAAATATCCCATACTTTATTGTCCGCGCGTTCAACGCGTTTACGTGCCGTTTTAACGTTGAAGCATTGGTTGGTTTCCACCAACTTTTTCATAACGAACGGCTTAAACAATTCCAACGCCATTTCCTTGGGAATACCGCATTGGTGAAGTTTAAGTTCGGGACCTACTACGATAACCGAACGGCCGGAATAGTCGACGCGCTTACCGAGCAAGTTTTGACGGAAACGTCCTTGTTTACCGCGCAACAGTCCCGACAAAGACTTCAATTCGCGGTTGCCCGCGCCCGTTTGGGGACGCTTGCTGCGGCTGTTATCCAACAAACTGTCGACAGCATCCTGCAACATACGCTTTTCGTTGTTGATAAGGATTTCCGGAGCGTTGATTTCAATAAGTCTTTTTAAACGGTTATTACGGTTAATAACGCGACGGTACAAATCGTTAAGGTCGCTGGTTGCGTATCTTCCGCCGTCAAGAGGCACCATTGCACGCAGTTCGGGAGGAAGTACGGGCAAAACGGTCAATATCATCCATTCGGGACGGTTGCCGCTTTTGCGGAAGGCTTCGACTATATCCAAACGCTTGATAGCGCGGATCTTTTTGGCTCCTTGGTTTGTTTTAGCCAAGATGTCTCTTAGTTCCTTGCTTTCCGCTTCCAAGTCGACGTTTTGAAGCAATTCGCGCACTGCTTCGGCGCCTGTTCCCGCGCGGAAATTCATATCAGAGTTTTCCCTAGCCTTTGCCTGCGCTTCGCGGTACTCGCTCATTGTAAGGATTTGCTTGTACATCATACCGCTTTGCATAGGATCTATTACTACATAGCTTTGGAAGTTGATAAGTTGTTCCAAATACTTGGGCGACATATCAAGGATAAGTCCCATACGGCTGGGGGTTCCGCGGAAGTACCAAATGTGAGATACGGGAGCGGCAAGTTCGATGTGTCCCATACGTTCCCTGCGTACCTTGGATTTTGTTACTTTAACTCCGCACTTTTCGCACACTACGCCTTTGTAACGGATACGTTTGTATTTACCGCAGTGGCATTCCCAGTCCTTGACCGGTCCGAAAATTCTTTCGCAAAACAGACCGTCTTTTTCGGGCTTTTGCGTACGATAGTTGATTGTTTCGGATTTTTTAACTTCGCCGTAAGACCACTCACGTATTTTTTCGGGGGAAGCAATACCAATACGGATAGAATCGAAATCGTTCATAATGCCGGTTCTTGCCAATGTATTGGAACGCAACGTCGAAATGGATTGTCCTGTAAGTTTAGTTTCGTTACTCATTTACATTCCCTCCTTATTCTTCGTCGTCATCGTCGTCAAACGACAAATCGATATCGTCGTCTTCGTCGTCCGCATCGTTGCTTAATGCTTCGAGCAGACTGTCAAGACCGCTAATGTCAAGGTTTTCTTCGTCTTCAACGATATCTTCGCTGCCGTCTTCGCCGTCGCCGAATAAATCGTTCAAAGAATCTTCGCTTTCATCATCAAACAGACTGTCAAGGTTGAAGTCGTCGTCTTCGTCGTCAAACTTACCGTGACCGTCAACGCCGTCGATAGAAATATCGTAACCTTCGTCCAAGTCCTGCATTGCCTTTTTGCGTTCTTCCTGTTCGGCAAGTACAACATCGTTATAGTCGGACTCGTCATCGGTAGAATCGCGGACAATGATTTCTTCATTATCGGCAGAAAGGACTTTAACGTCCAACGCCAAGGACTGCAATTCCTTAATAAGTACTTTGAAACTTTCGGGTACGCCCGGATCGGGGATATTTTCCCCTTTGACGATAGATTCGTAAGTTTTTACTCTGCCTACTACGTCGTCGGACTTAACCGTCAAAATTTCCTGCAACACATTGGCTGCGCCGTATGCTTCCAACGCCCAAACTTCCATTTCACCGAAACGCTGTCCGCCGAATTGGGCTTTACCGCCCAAAGGCTGTTGAGTAACAAGACTGTAAGGACCGATACTGCGGGCGTGAATTTTGTCGTCAACCAAGTGTATAAGTTTTAAGTAATACATATAACCGACGGTTACCCTGTTTTCAAACGGTTCGCCTGTACGTCCGTCATAAAGCTGAACTTTACCGTCGACTTTACCTGTCTTGGGGTTAACCATACCGTTTTCTTCAAACAAGTGGCGGATTTCCTCCTCGGTTGCGCCGTCGAATACGGGGGTGGCGATATTCCAACCGAGCATTTTGGAAATGAGTCCCAAGTGGACTTCCAAAACCTGTCCGATATTCATACGGGACGGAACGCCCAACGGGTTAAGTACTATTTGCAGCGGAGTGCCGTCTTCCATAAAGGGCATATCTTCTTCGGGAAGAATACGGGAAACTACGCCCTTGTTACCGTGACGTCCCGCCATTTTGTCGCCGACGCCGATTTTACGCTTTTGCGCAATATATACGCGCACAAGCTTGCTTACGCCGGGGTCGAGTTCGTCCTTGTTTTCACGCGTGAACACTTTAACGTCCACGACTATTCCGCCTTCACCGTTGGGAACGCGCAAGGAAGTATCCCTTACTTCGCGCGCCTTTTCCGAGAAGATTGCGCGGAGCAGTTTTTCTTCGGAAGTGGCGTCCGTTTCGCCCTTGGGAGTAACCTTGCCGACCAAAATGTCGTTGGGGTGAACTTCTGCGCCGATACGCACTACGCCGTCTTCGTCAAGGTCCTTTAACGCGTCTTCGCCGACGTTGGGAATATCGCGGGTAAATTCTTCCGGTCCGAGTTTTGTTTCGCGGCATTCGATTTCGAACTCCTCGATGTGGATAGAAGTAAACGCGTCTTCCTTAACAAGACGTTCGGACAATAATACTGCGTCTTCGTAGTTATAGCCTTCCCACGTCATAAAGCCGATCATCATATTACGACCCAATGCCAATTCGCCGCCGTCGGTACTGGGACCGTCGGCAAGGACTTGTCCTTTTTCGACGCGGTCGCCCGCTTTAACGATAATCTTTTGGTTGATGCAAGTACCTTGGTTGCTGCGGACAAACTTTTTAAGAGTGTAGTTTTGCAATGTGCCGTTATCCGACTGAACTACGATTTTGTCGGCAGATGCGGAAAGCACCGTACCTGCTTGTTCGGCAATAATCATTACGCCGGAGTCGTACGCTATGCGCGCTTCGATACCCGTTGCGACAATGGGAGCTTCCGGACTGATAAGGGGAACTGCCTGACGTTGCATATTACTGCCCATCAACGCGCGGTTGGTGTCGTCGTTTTCCAAGAAAGGAATAAGGCTTGTAGCAACCGAAATAAGTTGGCGGGGAGATACGTCGATGTAATCGACTCTTTCGCGGGGGAATTCCAAAATTTCTTCACGTCTGCGGCAAGTAATACGTTCGTTTGCAAAATAGCCGTTTTCGTCCAACGGTTCGTTTGCTTGACCGATGATGTACTTATCTTCTTCGTCGGCAGACAAATATTCGACAGTGTCGGTTACCGTATTGTGTATGCGGTCAACACGTCTGTACGGAGCTTCGATAAAACCGTATTCGTTGATACGGGCATATCCCGCAAGGGACGTGATAAGACCGATGTTTTGTCCTTCGGGAGTTTCGATAGGACACATACGTCCGTAGTGAGTATAGTGAACGTCACGAACTTCGAATGTAGCCCTGTCGCGGTTAAGACCGCCCGGTCCCAATGCCGACAGTTTACGTTTGTGAGTAAGTTCCGCAATGGGGTTGGATTGATCCATAAATTGCGACAATTGCGACGAACCGAAAAATTCCTTAATAGCGGACGATACGGGACGTACGTTAATTAACGTTTGGGGCGTTGCCTTGCCCGGCTCCTGTATTGCCATACGTTCGCGGATTACCCTTTCCAAACGCGAAATACCTATACGGAATTGGTTTTGCAACAATTCGCCTATCGAACGTACGCGACGGTTGCCCAAGTGGTCGATGTCGTCGGCGTGTCCGATGCCGTACTTCATACACAAGTTATAGTTAACTGTGGATATAATATCGCGGTGCGTAATATGCTTGGAAATAAGTTCTTCCTTGCGTGTCTTTAATGCGTCGATTACGTCTTCGACGGACAATCCTGCCGACAAAATGTCGCGCAAGATGTCTGCATCCACCGCTTCGTACAAACCGCAAGCTTTATAGTCGATATTTACGTAAGAAGCGTCGATTGCGGCTGCAAATACAGCGGGCAAAACGGTATTGTTACCGATAACTTTGACTTTGGGACAGTCATGCGCAAGCACGATTACTCCTGCGGAATCGGACTTGTATACGTTAAATCCGTTTTCGGCGGCGATTGCTGCCGCTTCGGCAACGGTGATTTCGTTTTTACGTTCGTCGTATGTAGAACGGGGCAAATCCACAAGCACGCGTCCGCTGATATCGATTACTTCGTCAACTACGTCGATATCGCCCTTGGACGACATTACCGCGCAACCGAGATGCTCGGCAAGCGCCTTTTCGTAGTCGCGTACGCTTGTTTTTCCGTTTGCTTGCAAAACCGTTGTGCAAGTTTCCCTGTCGGTACGGATTTCGTTAATACCGCTGTGCTGAATATCGAAAGCGTCCGTTTCGGACAACACCGTTCCTGCGGCGATTACACGCTTGCAGGGGATTGTAACTTGTTCATCAAGATGTCTGTCGACAACTCGATTAAAGAAATTTGCACCGTTTTCTACCGCTATTTCTTCCGTCACGCCATTTTCGTTAAGTATTTTAACGTTTTTGACAACGCCGCTGTTTACAATTTGTTCGGCTTGTTCGCGGGTAAGCTGCGTGTACTTAGCAAAGGTAAGCAAGCTTACTTGCACGTCTTCACCCAAAGTCAAACCTTCGATACGTGTAGCAAGCGCAAGTTTTTTGTTAAATTTATAACGTCCTACGCGTGCAAGGTCGTAACGCTTAGCGTCAAACAACAGGTCGTTTAACGTTTTTTGCACCGATTCCTCGGTGGGAATTTCACCCGGACGCAAACGCTTGTAAATTTCGACAAGAGACTCTTGGTCGGTTGCCGTATCGTCTTTTACAAACGTCAATGCAAGGACGGGGTCGTATTCGAAGATTTCGGCGATTTTATTGCCTGTACGGCATTGCGGTATACTGCTGTCGTGCATAATGCCGCGCAACAATACCGTTACGGGCAATTTGCGGTTACGGTCGATATGAACGTACAAAATATTGTTGTTAGCGTCGTGTTCGAACTCTAACCAAACGCCGCGGCTGGGCATTGCGGTTGTATTAAAAACAGGTTTACCGTTTTTGTCCAATAAGGAATCGCAATATACGCCGGGGGAACGTACTAACTGCGAAACGATAACGCGTTCCGCACCGTTGATAATAAATCCGCCCGTTTCCGTCATAAGCGGAAAATCACCCATAAATACTTCCTGGTCGACAAATTCGCCCGTACCTTTGTTTGTTAAACGGACGGTAAGTCTTAAAGGAGCGGCGTATGTAGCGTCGCGCAAACGGCACTCCGCCTCGCTGTACTTGGGCGTAGCGTCCAACCTGTGATCCAAAAACTCCAAACGGAAATGTCCTGCAAAGTCTTCGATAGGTGAAAAGTCTTCGAAAACTTCGCCGATGCCCTGATCCAAAAACATTTGGTAGCTGGACTTTTGGACTTCGATCAGGTTAGGCAAGGGCAAAACTTCCCTTGTCTTAGAAAACGATTTTCTTTCGTGATTACCATACTTGATGGTTTTGATGTCTTGTGACATTGACACAACTCCTCAAAATAATTTTCGTATAATTGGTTAAAAGCGTTGCAAATTGTCTTGCGAACGTAATTTTTTTGCATACGTTCGCAAAACGCGTTATATTTTACACTAAAATCGTCTAATTACGTTAAAAAAATGTCATATTTTGACGTAAAAAACCGAAAAAAGTGCAAAATACCCCTTTCGGGCATAAAATAACGTTTATATGTTATCACTTTGGCTGTAAATAGTCAATGACATTTTGTTTTTCGTCGCAAAAGATAAATATTAAAATATTTTTTCATTTTTGAAACTGTTAATATATCCGCAATAATACACTTATATCACTGCATTGCTAACAATAAAAAACGCCCGAAATCAGGGCAATCCCTGTTTCGGACGCGTAATCACAATAATCGTTCTATTTAAAGGCATAATGCGGCGACTTGACGTCGACGTTTACATCAAGGTAATTGCGGAATGCGTCATATTGCGCTTGCGTTAATTGTTTGCCGTATGTTAACACCACCAACCGTAAGTCGGAATCGGTCTTGCGGTAATGCGGCTGCACATGCGGATACGGGTTTTCCGTCATTCCGTTACGCTTATAAAATGCTATCCGACGTTTGGTCAATTCATCAACGGGCAATTCCGCTTCCAAAACAAACGGCTTGTTAAGGTTTTGCGTAAGCATACTAAGCACTTGGCTTCCGTAACCGCAATTACGTTTGTCGGGGCAAACGCAAAAGTTTTCAAAATAAACAAATTTGGGCGCATCAAAATAACCCATAACGCCTACGGGTTGACCGTCGTCGATTATTGCAACGAGTCGGTAGTCGGCGTGCGACATTATCTGCCGTTGAAAGGCGTCGTCGCGGCGTTCGCAAGCGGGGAAACTTGTTTTAAGCAATTCCACCGCCCAGTCGTACAGTTCGCAGTCCGACAGCAAAATGCGTTTTAATGCAATCATTTATTTTACTCCTTAACGTCCGAGTTTTTTAAAGCAACGGAATGTTGCCCAAAACGAAAAAGCGAATTATTCCCACAATTAGCAAATGCGCGGGGTAATATATGTAAAACAGCCACTTCATCCAATTTGCTTTGCCCTTTTGACCGTTATACAACAGCAACAACGGCCATACAAGTATTGCACAAAGGCAAATTATACCGTACACCTTGTTGACAAAGAAAAACGAAACAACGGCGTATATAAACACCCACGCTTCCATCCACAACATTTGCAAGGTAAGGTTACCGCGGTGCCCGTACATAAACACTATTGCCATAACGGCAATACTGCTCCAATCGGCAGGAAACGTTATTACGCATATTAAAATAAGCAAAAGTGCTTTTATCCATTTGTTAAACGTGCTTTTGTATTGAACCCATAATGCGACAACAGCCCAAGCTAACGACCACATTACGCTTGTCTGGTTAAAAAAACTGCCGTTTGCAAACGGCAAAAAGTTTATACCGAAAGCAAAACAATAAGCAAAATGCGAAATGGCTGCAAACAAAAACATCCGTATCAAGTATTTTTTTAAATTTTTTGTATAGAAAAAACCTTCGCAAACAAAAAAGAACATAATGGGTGCAGTAAGCCGTCCCACAATGTGCATAATACATGACGGTGCGGTTAATTGAAAATTAGGGTATAGCAAATCGGCAATGTGGTCTACCGTCATTGCAATAATGGCAATTAACTGCAAGTGATTTTTGTTAAGTTTTTGGTGTTGGGATAGTGACATAGTATTCAATAGTATTAGCGACTAGCCTTTGGCTAATTTAAGTAACTTTTATCGATTATTAACTTATTCTAAACGCAACGCATTGTATAGTCAAAATTAATTTATATAAAAATACAATAACGAACGACGGTATATCCAATAAAACGGATACATACTAAATTACTAATTGCTCAGTGCGCTTGCAATAAATAAACTTTACCGCATGCGACTGAAAACATATTGTAGCATACTTAAATAAACGACGCAACCGTTCGTTGCAACAAGAAAAAAGCTCCGACGTTACATCGAAGCCTTTTTATATCTTGTTTAATAAAATTATTCGGCAGAAGCGAAGTCTTCGTCCTTGCAGCAAAGAAGCAAAATACCGCCAATCATACTGCAAAACAACAACGTAAGTACAGCCCAAGTGGTGATATCGTTTTTGCAAGTAGCCGCTTTCATTTTGGAAAGAGTAATTCCGCCAAAAATCAAAGGCAAAATAGCAATTGCGCCGACAATCATACCGATAATGATAAATACTTTCGCAGCAGTTTTCATTTGAATACCCTCCTATATTTTTTTCGGATAGAGATAGTATAGCATACCCCCCCCCATAACCGTCAAGTATATTGAATATAAATATTAAAATAAACTGAAAAATAGTTGATTAAAAGTCATTTTTGAGTGCATTATACTTATAGATACACAACCCGTTTTTAATGTCACTTTTATAATATGCCCAACTTTGCTTTTAAAGACGTTAATTTAACATTTTATCAAATTATTACAGTATTACAATAATTTGCTGCAAGGAAACTTTTTTACAAAAACATACCGACAAAATTGCCGACAGTTATATATACAAATATTAGTAAACTAACGTTGCAAAGGACGCAACATATTTAGCCTTTTGTATTTTAGCACATAAAAAAGAACGAACATAAGTTCGTCCTTAAATGTATGTGAAAAGTAAATATTCTTCTTTTATAACAGTTGTATTTTATATAGTAAATATGTCTCACTACGTTCGCCATATTTAACCTTAAATAGACTTTTCACGCTTATGCGCGCCTAAGGTACTTGTCGTGAAACGAAATAACATTGTCGACATTTCTCATATTGATTCATAGATTCTTCGACTGTGCCTGCGGCTCCGCTCAGAATGACATAAAACTAATATTTTTCAAAAAAAAGACTATCGCATTTGCAATAGTCTTTTAATGGATGCGGCAATACTACTTTACTGCCTATATCATCGAACAGTTGAATTATATTGCTGGCTAAATATGTTGCAAAAGTCGCAACATATTTAGCCTTCATTATTAGCACATAAAAAAAGACGAACAGTTGTTCGTCCTTTTAATGGATGCGGCAATACCTTACTCTCCCGGGCAGTGCCCCGCCAAGTACCCTAGGCGTCTTGGGGCTTAACTTCTGTGTTCGGTATGAGAACAGGTGGATCCCCCAAGGCTAAATCACCGCAATGGTATTTACAAGCGTTTCCGCTTTGTAATCGATTTGTGCGAAAGGAACATTGATAACTGCATACACAACAAAGCTTAGTGTTATTTGGTTTTGATTGTATTCAAGGCTTGTTCGTATTATTTGAACAAGCGTTCGACCTATTAGTATCGGTCAGCTAAATGCATTAACTGCACTTACACCCCCGACCTATCAACCTTGTAGTCTACAAGGGGTCTTATCTAAGGAGATATCTTATCTTTGGGTGGGTTTCACACTTAGATGCTTTCAGCGTTTATCCCGTCCGTACTTCGCTACCCAGCCGTGCTCCTGGCGGAACAACTGGTGCACAATTGGTACGTCCATCCCGGTCCTCTCGTACTAGGGACAGATCCCATCAAATATCTTACGCCCACGATGGATAGGGACCGAACTGTCTCACGACGTTCTGAACCCAGCTCGCGTGCCACTTTAATCGGCGAACAGCCGAACCCTTGGGACCTACTACAGCCCCAGGATGTGACGAGCCGACATCGAGGTGCCAAACCCCTCCGTCGATGTGAACTCTTGGGAGGGATCAGCCTGTTATCCCCGAGGTAACTTTTATCCGTT
>CARAIG010000045.1 GCA_948938605.1 uncultured Eubacteriales bacterium | reverse complement strand
TTGTTAAATTCAACATTTAATGCATTTTTAGCTTGATCCGTAATTATTGATGTGTGTCCAATAGCATTTCTGATAGGTCTATACACTTTTGCAGATCTCTCTATAGATGGTCCCGTTCCTAAATCTGGATCAGATTTGATGCTCAGATCTTCCATATCTAAATAGTACAAGTCATCATCATTTTCCCTAATATCATAGCTAATATTTGCCTTATTCTTATTGTTATTCTCACTTCTCTTATATCTAGCCACTTTTGTGTTAAACTCTGATGTATCAATTCTTTTATACTTTATAAAAGCTCTTAACAGATTCTCTGCAATAAAACACTCCGTATAAGATGGGATATTGAATTTTACCTCATCCGCAAGCACTTCAGCCCATTGGTTAACAATAGAATTTTTCTTGATTTTGTTCTTCAATCCCATATCTTCAAGAGTTCTGAAAAATAGTTCCTGGGCTTTTCTTTGCTTTGGTGTAATACTGGTGTTATCAGGATCGCCATCTTGCTTGTGCATTAATCTAAAAATATCCCAATCCGACAAAATTTTTGAATAAATGCGACTCAATTCATTTAAAAACTTTTCAAATGTCTCATCATTGGTAACAATCCCTTCTCTGCTACTAGTAAATAAGTCTTTACCAGTTCCCAAGTCTAAACCGTCATAAAAAATCTGACCGTATGAGTAACTTTCTACGACTCGTGCTGTTGGGCGATATTTCATCAAATCCTTTTCCCGCAATCTACCGTTAACAAACAAATCTAAAGTTATTTTGTCGTCGGTATTTCTAATCTTCAATTGCGATGGTTTTTCTACAGTTGCAATAAATCCTTTTATTGGTAACTGACTACTAATTTTTGCTGTTTCTAATAGATTCTTTTTAAATTTTTTCGATTCTAAATACGGATCAGAATAATCATTTATAATCCAAAGAAACTGGCTACTATCCGCTAAATCGTTTAGTTCTGTTTCATCAATGAGTTTTCCATTGATAAAAATTTTAAAACTCTTGTCCAATAAAGAAAATCTAAAATTTAATGCAATCAATTTTCTTATATATTCTACTGTATTATTTATTCCTTCTGAAATACCTTTAAATAAAATGGCTGTTCCATGCTCAAATCCATTCAACAATTCTATTACATCATCTGAAATTTCTCCTAACTTATAATCGTGTGAATTTATATCGTCTTTAATTGCTTGATCCAAAGAGGCATTATTAATTGTTCCGCCAATAACAGTATTAGCGTATTTTATAGTTGCTATTTCTATTTCTTTTGCACAACTCAATAGCGCTAATTTTCCGATCCCTTTACGACCAATATAAGGACGTTTCTTATCGGAAATGATTTTTCCTTCTTTTCTTTTAGAATAACCGATTTTCAAGAATTTGTTTTGAAAGTCATTTTCGTCCATACCTATGCCATCATCAACAATGCTCATTGTATTTTTTTCACGATCTATCGTAATGAAAACTTTATTAGCATCAGCATCCCAAGCATTTGAAATAGCTTCGCCGATAACCGTGATAAAACTTCTGTATAAGTTTCGACCCAGATGATTTAATACGCTTAATGAAATATTGAAATTGAAGTCCATAACTATTCTCCTCAGTTGTAGTTTAATTAAATTTTTCTAAATGTTCTAAAATTGTCTTTCCGATTACTTCACCAAGTCGAACGGGGACGGCGTTACCAATATGCCTTGCAATATCTCTCATACAATAATTTTCGGCATCGGGCGGGAAAAATTCATAGTTTTTCGGGAATGTTTGCAACAATGCACCTTCGCGAAGCGTTAAAGCGCGATCTTGTTCAGGATGCCCGTAACGACCTGTTCCGTAACAAAAGAATTGAGTTGTCATTGTCGGACCGATTTTGTCCCATGACATTCTTCCGTAAACGGAAGTATAAGTTTGTCCAGAATTTTGTCTATGACATTTACATCTCAAATCTTCCGGCCAATCTTTCCACGTTCCGCCCGGAACAGATGCGCGTATTCTTTTTAAATTTTTATCGGATAAACTCGCCGCTCTATGTAAGTGATCCGACGAACAAATTTCACCTGCATTCACAGGCGGAAGATTTTCGATAAAAGGTCGAACAGTTACTTCTTTACGATTGTGAGTGTGTTTCATTAAATGAATCTCACCGAATTTAGATGCCAACAAAACAAAACGATGTCTATTTTGCGGTATTCCGTAATCGGGGCAATAAACGACTTGACCGCCATCGGTAAAATAACCGTTGTCCTGCAATATATCGACAAATGTCTTAAACACATTGGAATTGCGTATTTCCGGTACATTTTCCATTGAAACTATTACAGGCTGAACCTCTTTTATTAAACGTCCGAATTCCGACAATAAATCATACTTTTCATCTAATTCTCGTGACGAATCTTGAAAGCGTTTATAACTCATTGCCGAGAAAGGTTGACATGGAGCGCAACCTACTAATATTTTTTTTGCGTTTGCTGAGTAACAAGCGTTTATTTCGTCGGAATTAACCTCTCTGATATTTCGAAAATGAAATTCTGTATGATTATTATGAGAATAAGTATATTCACAAGTTTTATCGTTGTCGAAACCTGCAACCACACGCAAACCTGATTGTCGCAATCCGCAAGTTAATCCGCCGACACCGCAAAATAAATCTACAACTTCGTAGGGCATACTCAATTTCCTCCTCTGCAACCGATCAACTCTGTAAATTCATTCTTGGATTTTTTAAGTAAATTATGTACTTGTTGTTTTAACGCATCGTCGGTAATTATTCTGATATCGCTTAAATCCAAATTATCATAATTATCGGTACAAATCTTTCGTATCGATTTAATATCATCTATAATTTTTTTGAGCCATGGCGATGAATTTTTCAGCAGCCAAATACCATTATTCACATCAACAAAGATAAGGTGAGTCTGTTTGCTTTCTAATTGTGCAATTTCATTATCTGTAAGATAAAACGTCCCCGAACCGATATTTTTAATTTCCAATCCTATATTATGAAACCATATATCGTACCCGTAATTTTTGTTATTAGCGACGTCAATAAAATCAATATTCGGTTCAAAATTTAGTATATCAGTTAAAAAAGAAATGAAATACTTTTCAGATTTTCTCCCGCTAACTATGCGTTTAACCGCTAACTGTGTTGTCCCGTTAATTCTTCGAAGCGTGTAATCGTGCAAAATCTTATCTGCGACAGGGAATTCGTTTTTAAGAATGTCTTGATTAAATCGAGCATCTATCTGCGAATCCTTTAATTCCTCAAGAATAATATTGTCTGATTGCGACAAGGATGTTTGAGTTTTCAAATACTCATATAGAACAGGGATAGCGGCTTTAAGAAATCCCTTTTCTATGTATGAAGATTGCCCTCGAGTAACGAAAAATTCAAGTATGTCTTTGTATAACGAACTATTAGTATTTCGAATATTGGTTTCTATGCTTCGCAATTCGAGAACGGACTCATTATCGATATTCTCCATATGCAAATATTCAAATAAATATTTTATCGCATTTGTATAAGAAACTGCAGTCCCTGTACGAGAACCATATTTTTCTGTGCAATATTTTTTAAAATTGGCAATTTCATTTTCTATCATAAGCGTTTTATCCTTTTAAGCCATCCAATAGTTCTTTAATTATATTTACGTAAACTGTATTGCCAGCTTGCTTATACTTTTGCGATAACGGCACTTCGTCTGGAAACGAAAATGTTTTAGGGAAACCTTGCAAAGCCAAACATTCCGTCGGGGTTATATTTCTAATTCCGAATTTGTCTTTAACAATCGGAATGCGGTTAGGATATGTTCCCATATTTGCTTTCAGCGTAAATGAAATGCCGTTTTTACTCGCTTGAATCCCGAAATCCGCAAAGCGATAGATTTGCTTGTCGTCCGTTATCGCATTGTTAAGCCGCTCGTATTTAAGCGTTCCGCACTTATAATAAAACTTTTCGTCGGTTTTTTGCGTTAAATCTATAACGTCGGTAAGGCGTTTGTCTAACGGCACTTTTTCGGGGAATTCATATCGGTCACACATCGATTTATCTTTGAATGCAATAATATATGTTCTTGTGCGATGTTGCGGCATTCCGTAATCGCAAGCATCGGCAATGATATAGCGGATATAATATCCGCGCCCTGCAAGTTCGTTATGTATGACATTGAATGTTTTTCCGTTGTCGTGTTCCGTTAAATTGGCTACGTTTTCGAGAAAAACGATATTCGGATGTTTTGCGTCGATAACTTTTCTGATTTCGAAAAATAAATTACCGCGCTCATCGTTAAAACCTTTTTGAGTTCCGCAGATCGAAAACGGTTGACACGGAAACCCTGCGGCAAGAATTTCAAAATTCGGAATATCGTTTTTATTTATATTACAAATATCGCCCTCTACAATCAGAGTAGAAGGGAAATTCCGACGGTAAGTCATGCAAGCATACTTGTCGATATCGTTCGCCCACACGATGCTATGTCCCGCTTGTTCAAATGCGAGATCAATGCCGCCTATTCCGCAAAAAAGACTGCAAACTTTCATTATCTCGTATGCGTATTAAACCTAACGGAAACATTTAACGGCAAATAATATTCGTCGTCGATTTTAATAATGCGACTCCAACAATATTTGTCCGAACTCACGTATTCGAAGTAGGTGTTACGATACAAGTAATCGCGGAACGATTCTCTGTCGCTCGAATGATAACATATAACGTCGCCGTCATCCGTAACGACGATATAACCGCCGTTGACTTGTTCTTTACCGTCCCACTTTTTGCCTGCGGTCATACCCGTAAAGCCCGCCATAAGAAAATCCTTAACGGCTTTTTCGTAATATATTTCGGGATTTGGAACGGAAAGAGGATTAGCGGCGATCATTCTTTCGACTGTTTCTTTCACATTGAAATCGTTTATGGCATCGATAAGCCTATCTTTAACGCACCAAGCCATTATTTTACTCATCGATTCGCGAATGAGGAACAAATTGCTCTCGTATATCGGATTTTGCGTTCTATCGAATTTCAATGAAATGTTATGTTCGGTAAGATACCGCTTACACTTTCCCCATCCGCGTCCGCCGTTTTCGGTTATGGAATTAAATTCGTTAGCAATTGTTTCGTCGCAATTACTCAACTTAAATAAATATTGAGAAGACGAACCAGCATTAAACAATGTAGGATTTTGACCGAACTTCGACTTAATCGAAAAACCCATAACAGATACGATAGCCGTTTGCCCGTCGCGGACCTCGATAATAATATCGTTTTTACCGCCGAACTGTTTTTTAAGCGATTTTACCGCAGGCGCTTTCGGTTTGCTTACATAAATAACTTTTGCAAAATCGCATACAGAATCGGGCGCGGGAATAGAATTGCCTTTAAGATTTCTAATTCCCGAAAATAACACGCGAGCGTTTTCGCTGAACTCTTGCATAGGAATCGAAGCAAAAACCGTAGAAGAATCTTGCGGTTTTACCGTAACGACGGAATTATCTTTATCGACTATGTATTCTAACACTTGCGTATCGAATTCCTGTCGAATTACTCGCATTATGTCTAAATAACTGTCCAATTTCTTTTTCAAAAGTTTATCGGCGGTATAGAGTTTGCCTTCGCCGAGAAGTTTGAGCATTACATAAAATTCCGCCCATTCACCTTTATTTAATGTTTTTCCTTTGATCGATTCTATCATTCGAGTATCTCCTTGACTCTCTCCGCTATCGCTTGTATTACCGGTACCGTCACGCTATTGCCGAATTGCTTATATAAATGAACATCCGCAAGCACTAATTTGTAATCATCCGGAAAGCCTTGCAATCTCGCCCATTCGCGCGGCGTCATTTTGCGAATACCGTGTTTGTTGATTTCTCCCTTAATATGCGTAGTAGGCGTTAAATCGGTTTGTCGTTTATCGACAATCAAGTTGCGTTCTCTGCCCATACCGCCGCACACGATAGCACCTGCGACATCGTCAAAATCGCGCACCTCATAGCCGAACCCGTTGCCTTTTGCCGCGTGACGCGCCTTGTGATTAATAAGCGTTTGCAAATAACATTCGCTCAAATAATATTTCGCCGCTACCGGTTTTTCTTCGATTATGTCTTTAATGCGTTTGCTCGAATCGGTAGGCTCGGGAAACGTAAATTTATCGGGCGCAATATCGTTGCGAAACGCGACGATATAGATGCGTTCGCGGTTTTGCGGAACTCCGAAATCGCGGCTGTTAAGGACTCTTTGGAAAGGAGTATAACCGATTTCTTTCAAAGTTTCGGTAATAATTTCGAAAGTCCTGCCTTTATCGTGAATGGTAAGTCCTTTTACGTTTTCGCAAAAAATGACTTTCGGCTTTTTTTCGGCGCAAATTCTTGCAACATCGAAAAACAGTGTTCCTCGCAACATTCCTTTATAGTCGTCTTGAAAACCTTTGCGCTGTCCAGCAAGACTAAACGCCTGGCACGGAAAACCCGCAAGACATATATCGAAATCGGGAATATCTTTCTCCGAAATTTTTGTAATATCGCCGGCAATATCGAAATCATCGTTAAAATTCGATTTATATGTTTTTTGAGCGTATTCGTCCCATTCGCTTACAAAAACGGTTTCCAACATATCTCCGAATGCTTTTTCGAAGCCGAGTCGTATTCCACCGATGCCGGCAAATAAGTCTATTGATTTTAATTTATCCATAGTTCTTACCTCATTACTAGGTTTTGATATGCTTGCTCAATTTTATCGGCACAAGATTTTAGATCCTTTTTGATTTCAAAATCCCAAAATCTTAACACTTGCCACCCGAGCGATAAAAGTCGATCGTTCACTTCCGCATCGCGTTCTATGTTTCGTTCTATCTTCGGAATCCAATATTCGCGATTACTTTTGAAGTCGTTTTTTTGCCTTTCCCAATCATATCCGTGCCACATTTTACCGTCAACGAAAATTGCAATTTTCTTTCCTATAAAAGCAATATCGGGCTTTCCGTAAACAGACTTGCAATTTTTTCTATATCGCAATCCTCGTCGCCATAATTCCGCACATAACATAAGTTCCGGTTTTGTTCCTTTGCTTTTGTTATGCCGCATATTTTTGGAAATGCTCTCTTTTGAATTAGCCATTTAATCTTCAAACACCAATCCTTTTTCGATACAAAAATCTCGTATAGCCTTTTTGGCTTTCATATTAGGTTCGCTTTTTCCAGTTTCCCAGCGGCAAACCGTGATAGAATTGACGCCGAGTTCATTAGCGATTTCGTCTTGTGTTAGAAGCAATTTTTCTCTTACGATTTTGATTTTTTCGGAATATGTCATACTTTTGCTCCGCTTAACATTAACTTAGCATTATTTTAGCATTTCAAAAATAAAAAGTCAATGCTTACTTACGTCTAATGTGACAATAATTGATAATTTTCAGCGATAATTGTTAATTATTTAATCACAAATAAAAATATTTAGCTACACCATACACATTATACTAAAAAGAGCAAGTTTAATCAGCATAGATAAATTGACTTTGTACTTATTATAAAAAGCGGCGAAATGGTTTGGTTTCGTCGCTTTAGGGGTTGAAATTTTTGTTATAATTGTGTGTCAATACCCGATTGGGTTTCCTGCATTTTACGGGATAAAAGGCGGGAAATTAACGGGGAATTTACGGGTATTTTCGTCGTGGCAATTGTGGGGCAAAAACGGGCAAGTTTGCGCAATTTTTTGGTAAAATCGGCGCTAAAACCGTAAATTTGTTATAAAAGTTGCTTAAAAACGGCTAAAATTAGCGTCAAAACTTATAAGAAATGCCCTGTTTTTGCAATTAAAAGTTCTGACCTCCATCATTCGCAGATTCAAGCCCTTCTACCCTAGCTATTTTAACCTAAAATCTGGTGTTTTTGCGCCAAATTTTAGTTTTTCTTTAAAACCACTTTGGCATTTTTTGTTAGGTGACGAATTTTATTATGGAACGAATTGTGGAGTTAATCCGCCACTTTAATTTTGCATATTTTTGTTATAAATTCCCGAACTTTTCAATAATTGTGTGAATATAGTTCTATACTCATTTTATTTTGCTAACCTTTAACTAAAATAAACTTGCTTGCAAGAATATTTATCGTCGCTAGTAACTTGCAGACCAAGTTTGCGAAGTATTTTTGCGTCGGCATGCGAAGGTATTGTAGTCAAGTGCATTTGACAACCGCGCAGTTTTGTTAACTGTTCGACGGCAAGCCCCGCCATAGGGTTAACGGACGCCGATACCGTAAGTGCTATTAATGCTTCGTCGCAACGCAATTCCGTTGCAATATCGCCAAGACTTTCGGTTTTAAGACGTTGTATCGGTTCCAAGGCACTAGGCGCAATCAAATTAACATCGGGTAAATTAGCTAACGCTTTTACGGCATTAAGTAATGTTGCTGCTGCCGAACTCAACAAGTCCGACTTTTTGCCGCATGCAATCCTTCCGTCAGGCAATTCAATGGCCGCCGAATGACAGCCTGACATCTGTTCGTGCTTACGTGCTTCTACAAGCACTTTACGGTCATTTTCCTCTAAATTAAGTCTAGACATCATCAACTGCAATTTGTCTGCAATTGCATAACTCAATTGCCCTTTGCGTGCAGCAACTTTCGCCAAAAGGTAACGACGGATAATTTCCTGCTTGCTCGCTTCAATGCACGCATCATCGTCGGAAATACAATATCCCACCATATTAACGCCCATATCCGTAGGCGACTTGTACGGTGTATTCCCCAATACCTTGGCAAATATTGCATTAAGAACGGGAAAAACTTCAACATCGCGGTTGTAATTTACAGCCGACAAACCGTACGCCTGCATATGCCAAGGGTCTATCATATTAATATCGTTCAAATCCGCCGTCGCGGCTTCGTAAGCAATGTTTACAGGGTGGTTAAGCGGCAAATTCCAAATAGGAAAAGTTTCGTACTTGGCATAACCGCTTTTAATTCCGCATAAGGAATCGTGATACATTTGCGAAAGGCAAGTTGCCATTTTACCGCTACCCGGTCCGGGAGCCGTTACCACTACTATGTTGCGTGTTGTTTCAATGTAATCGTTTTTACCAAAACCGTCTTCGGATACAATATGCGCCACGTCCGACGGATACCCGTCAATATGGTAATGGCGGTAAACTTTTATTCCGTGACTTTCCAACTTACGCTGAAATTTAACCGCAGACGTATTTTCCTTACTAAATTGAGATATAACAATACTACCTACATAAAGTCCGCGGTTGGTCAACAAATCGTAAAGACGCAAAACATCCTCGTCATACGTAATGCCAACATCCGAACGGAGTTTATTTTGAGCAATATCGATAGCGCTTATTACAAAAACTATTTCCACCTTGTCTCGCATTTGCGAAAGCATTACTACTTTGCTGTCCGGCATAAATCCCGGCAAAACACGCGAAGCGTGGTAATCGTCAAAAAGTTTTCCGCCAAATTCAAGATATAACTTACCGCCAAACTCGTTTACGCGTTCAAAAATCTTTTGAGATTGCAGTTGTAAATACTTATCGTTATCGAATCCTATTTTCATTTTACCGCCCCTTTCTTTTGGAAATAATACCAAATTATTTTAACACAAAAGTCTAACCGTTTCAATAAGTTGAAGTATTTTTAATAAATAATTTTATTGGACGGAATATTGTAAAGACAGCATTTATGTGATATAATTTTATAACAACGGTAAAATAAATAAAAACACTACTCTATACTAAATTTACATCAATATGAAAGACAGGATAACAACGCTATTACTAATAATTAAAAACAATAAAATTTTACTTGCGCAAAAAAAGCGCGGATTTAGCGTGGGTAAATATAACGGCGCGGGCGGTAAGGTCGAAAACGGCGAAACCGTCGAAGAATGTATGATTCGCGAAACTCGCGAAGAAATAAACGTCACGCCCGTAAACTACACAAAACGCGCTGTGATAACATTCAATATAATTGAAAAAGGCGAGCGGCTTAACATTATTATGCACACCTTTACTGCCGACGATTACGAAGGGGAAATAAAGGAATCGGAAGAAATGCGTCCCGAATGGTTCGACTTAGACAAAATACCTTTTGACAAAATGCTGCCCGACGACAAGGTTTGGTACCCCGTAATACTTGCAGGAAAAAACTTTGAAGCGTATTTTAAATTCGACGAGAATTTTAATATACTGGAACAGCAACTAACAGTCCTTTAACAAACAATATTATTTAAAACCAACCTACCGGTAACAAAGGAAATACTCCTAGCATAAAATAAACTGTTTTTGATTTACAAAATACAAAATTGGATTTATTAAAAATATATAGCAAAATTGTTGATTTTTTTTAACTATTTTGATAGAATATAAAAGACTCGTACGGCACCATAGCCAAGTGGTAAGGCAGAGGCCTGCAAAGCCTTTACCCCCGGTTCAAGTCCGGGTGGTGCCTCCAATAAGCCCATTACCGCTGTAAGCGCGAATAGTATGGGCT
>CARAIG010000044.1 GCA_948938605.1 uncultured Eubacteriales bacterium | reverse complement strand
GGGCGTTTCGTTGCAGGAATTTTTTACCGAACCGAAGGAAGAAAAAGTAGTGTATACGCAAACGGACTATTTTACTTCTAAAAACGGCGGTGGAAATAATACTTGGCTTATTCCCAATTCGCAAGTGAAGGAAATGGAACCTATCATTTTAACTTTGCCGGTAGGCGCAAGCGCAGACGAACGCTATCCGTTTGAAGGTGAGGAGTTCGGATATATTCTTAACGGCAAAGTTGATATAGTAACCGAAAAGGAAAGGTTTAAACTAAACGCAGGCGATTCTTTTTCAATAGACGGAAAAAAACAGCATACGTTGACGAATGCAGGAAAGACGGAAGCCAAGGTGTTGTGGGTTACCACTCCATCCAACTTCTAAGTCCGTATAAACTGCAATACTGCGTAAAACGTCGGACTCGCGTTTAAATACGCTTTTTAGTTTGCCGTGTTTACCTAGCGTTTATCCGCAGCTACGGGTTTAGATTTTGTATCAATCGTCAATATTAAATTAACCTAGCCGCAATTAAACATTACGCATTAAAAAAGCACTGTAAATTAACAAAAGAAATAATCTCTTTAAAGGGGAAAAAACAATGAACGATATTATCATTGAATTGAAAAACGTCAACAAATCGTACAGCGACAAACCCGTTGTAAAAAATGTTTCTCTTGCAATCCGCAGGGGTGAATTTGTTACGCTGTTGGGACCGTCCGGGTGCGGTAAAACTACAACCTTACGTATGCTTGCCGGGTTCGAACAACCTACAAGCGGACAAGTTTTGTTCAACGGACAGGATATAACCGATTTGCCACCGCACAAGCGTAACATTAATACGGTTTTCCAAAAATATGCATTGTTTCCGCATCTTAACGTATTTGGCAACATTGCTTACGGTCTTAAACTAAAACTTATACCTAGCGGCGAACCCTTTGTTGACAAAAAAGGTAATACCGTACAAAAAATGCGGCATTTAACCAAAGCGGAAATTGCCGACAAGGTTAATAATTCTCTTAAAATGGTTGACTTGGAAGACTACGGTCACCGTGCTGTAAATTCCCTTTCGGGCGGACAGCAGCAGCGTGTTGCAATAGCCCGCGCTCTTGTTAACGAGCCGCAAGTGTTGCTTTTGGATGAGCCTTTGGGTGCGTTGGACCTTAAAATGCGTAAGGATATGCAGCTTGAACTTATGCAAATGCACAAAACCTTAGGAATAACATTTGTATATGTTACCCACGATCAGGAAGAAGCGCTGACAATGTCGGATAAAATAGTAGTAATGAAAGACGGCGTAATTCAGCAAATAGGTACCCCGACAAAAATTTACGACGAACCCGCAAATGCGTTTGTAGCGGACTTTATAGGGGAATCGAATATTCTTTCGGGTACAATGGTAAAAGACTTTTGCGTTGATATTTCGGGGCATAAATTCGAATGTGTGGACAAAGGATTTAAACGTAACGAACCGATAGACGTCATTATCCGTCCCGAAGACATAAAGATTGTCGACATTGCCGACAAACAATGTTTGGTCGAAGCGGAAGTGCTTACTTGCGTATTTAAGGGTGACCATTACCAAGTAACGGCTTTGACGTATGGCGACGAGCGCAACGAACTTATAATTCACGATAATGTAGAAGTAAAGGTTGGCGACAAAATCGGTTTGTATATTAAACCGTTCGATTTCCACATAATGCACAAAGCCCGCATTATCAACACGTTGGAAGGCGTAATTCACGACGAAAAGGTTGTGGAATTTTGTGACGGGCGTTTTGATTGCGTAACCGATTTACCTGCAGGCACTCGGGTTAAAGTCGTTATTGACTTCGACGACGTGGAACTTACCGACGACGAGGAAGACGGAACAATCGGCGCTACAATAATATCGTCAATTTACAAAGGCAGTTATTGGCAATATATTGTGCGTACTGACAACTATTACGACTTTTTTGTCGATAACGATTACGAATGGACGTTAAACGACCGCGTAGGAATCAAGATTGCCGCCGATAAAATTGTTTTAGAACCGATTTTAAATGATACGCCTACGGAGGAACAGAACAATGACTAAGCGCAAATTCAAGTTCCGCTTTTCCCGTAAATTGTTTGCTTATCCGTATTTGATTTTTATGCTTTTATTTGTAGTTGTTCCCCTTGTAATTGTGCTTATAAACGCATTTTTAGGGGACGACGGCAAACTTACTTTTGCTAACTTTGCGGAATTCTTTTCGGATGCAGGCGGGGGTTTAACGGTTTTAGGAAATTCGTTAATAATAGGAGTTGTAACAACGCTTATTTGCTTTGTTATAGGTTACCCTTGCGCATACTTGCTTGCAAAGTACCACGCAAGCAACAAGGTGCTTGTTTTGCTATTTATTTTGCCTATGTGGGTAAACTTTCTTATCCGTACATTGTCTACAAAGGCAATCTTTATGGCACTGGATATTAAGTTGGGAATGGGCACTGTCCTGTTCGGTATGGTTTACAATTACTTGCCGTATATGATTTTACCGCTTCATACAACACTGGTTTCCATTGATCACAGTTACATTGAAGCGGCGGAAGATTTGGGCGCCGACAGATTTACAGTGTTGCTTAAAACGGTTTTGCCGTTATCTTTGCCGGGAATTGTAAGCGGTATTACAATGACGTTTATTCCCGCTATTTCAACATTTGCTATTTCGGAAATTTTGTCAAGCAGCAAAATATTCCTTTTCGGCGACGCAATAAATATGCACTTTTCCAAGACGACTAACAGTTTCGGCGTGGGTAGTGTAATGAGTTTGGTAATGCTTGTACTGGTAATTATAGGTAACGTATTGATGAGTTTAACCGACAAAGAGGAGGTTAAAAGCACATTATGAAAATTAAAGAAAAAATTCGACGCATTTGCGCCGACGGCTATCTTGGGTTGGTTTTAGCATTATTGTATTTGCCTATATTGTTAATAATCATATTCAGCTTTTCGGGAACAAGCAATTTCAGTTTTAAAAACGGCTTTACGTTTGACAGTTATGCCGCATTGTTTTCGGGCAGCGATCAAGCAAGCAACTTGCTTGCCGCGTTAAAAAATACGGTAATACTTGCCGTATCGGCTAGCGTAATATCCGCAATTTTGGGAACATTTGCTACAATCGGTATTTATTATCTAAACAGAAAAATTAAAAAGATTGCTTTAACGGTAAATCAACTGCCTATGATTAACAGCGAAGTGGTAATGGCTGTATCGTTAATGGTGTTTTTTGCTGTGTTTAGCAGGATTTTTCCGCAAGGAATGACGCGCTTGATTATCAGTCACGTTGCGTTTTGTACGCCGTATGTTGTATTGTCTATACTTCCCCGTTTGCAAAAAATGGATCCTAATATGTACGAAGCCGCGTTGGATTTGGGTTCAAGTCCGTTTTCTGCCATTTTCAAGGTGGTTATTCCTTACTTATTTCCCGGCATAATGTCCGGTTTTGCAATGGCGTTTACACTGTCGTTGGACGACTTTATCATAACTCAATTCAATAAGGGCGATACGGGGATCGAAACATTGTCAACGTATATTTACGAAGACGCAAGGGTTAAAAGTTTGGAACCGTTTTGGTTTGCTGTGTTTAGTATATTCTTTGTAGTTATGCTTACGTTTTTGTTGGTTGTCAACATTAAGAAGAACAGCAAAAAGGAGGCAAAACAATGAAAAAAATATTTGCAATTTTTTTGAGTATAGTTTTGCTTGTTTCGGTGGCGGTAACCGTTACGGCTTGTAACGATAACGATGTAGTTACCGACAGCTTAGTAGTGTACAATTGGGCGGATTACATTTACGACACCAAACTGAACGATTTTAAAGATTATTACAAAGCGCTTACGGGTAATAATATCGAAATAACTTATGTTACATTCGATACAAACGAAACAATGCTTACCAAACTTATGCAAGGCGATGCACAAGTAGATGTGATTTGCCCCAGTGAGTACGCCATACAAAAGTTGTTGGAAAACGATATGCTTGTATCTCTTAATTATTTTGACGAGCAAAAATATCGCAGCGGTATGAATGTTAACTCCGAATTGTATGTTCACAATTCCGAAAATATTGACAGGCATATAATAGAAAAAATCGACGAAGGTTTTAGCGACATAAAAGTTAAGGGCAACGACGTTCCGCAAAAAATGAGCGATTATCTTGTACCGTATATGTACGGAACGCTAGGAATACTGTACAATAAGTACGCCTTTAACGAAATGGGCATATACGATTACGAAACTATGAACAATGCAAATTGGGGCATTTTGTTCAATGACGACGGCAGCGGAAATAAGCTTAGCGACGGACTTACCGGCAACATTTTAATGAAGGACAGTATCCGCGACAGTTACGCCGCAACGGTGTTTTATCTTAAAGAAAGCGGCAAACTCAACGGACTGAAAACTGCCGACGGCAAATTGTACACCGATATGTTGGCTGGCGAACTTATTAACGCCGTTGACGACACTCTTATAGAATTGTGCAAAACTGCGTTAACTAATCAAAAAAGCGAACTGTTCGGTTACGAAGTCGACTTCGGCAAAGACGACCTTCTTAAAGGTAACGCAATGGTCGACCTTGCTTGGAGCGGCGACGCTATGTATGCGGTAGAAGAAAGTTGGAACGATTATCTTTGTCCGGAATGCGTAACGCGTACCGGTATTGAACAAGGAAGCGGCAAAGATGCGGTAATCGTCTGCTCTGAATGCGGCTCGGAATGCGGCGATTACGAATTGGGGTATTATGTTCCTCATTCAACAGGCAACATTTGGTTTGATGGTTGGGTAGTCCCTAAAAATTACGACAAGGGACACTTAAATGCAATTAAATTGTTTATTAATTTCCTTAACAATCCACAAGTCGCTGCACAAAATATGTTGGAAATAGGTTATTCTTCGGCGGTAAGCGCTGATGCTGTTCGCAGTGACGATAATGCCCGTGCAATTTTAGCGGAAGCCTATGTTGTAAACGATGACAGTTGGGAATGCGTAGACGAAAAGGGCAACGCCATTACCGAGTTCGACTACGACAGTTGGGAGGAATTTGCGGAATATTATTTCGATTACTGCGACGAAATGGACAACAGTAATTGGCGTTATCCGTTTATGATTGCGGAAAGCGGCGACGGAACTTACAACCGTAACTTGGAAACGCTGGGCGTTATGCGCGACTACGGCGAAAATAACAAGGCGGTAGTTACTATGTGGAATTACGCCCGTTCAGCGGGTGTGTCCGCCTTGCCTTTGCTTGGATGGACAGCGCTTGCCGTAGCGGTAGTTGTAGGAATAGTTTTTCTTTGCGAATATATTAAGCATCACAAAAACTCGGTTGTTAAAGTGACCAATGCAACTAAATCCGACGAAAGCGACAAAACAGAATAGTAGTGTATTGAAAAAAAAGTCTTACGGTTTTGGTAAACTCAAACGTAAGACTTTTTTATTGTCGCTAACTCAAACAAAGTTAGTCGCGATTAAAGTATGAGTATATTTTTAGCCGTCGCTTAAATCCACTTCGTTTTTAAGGCTATTTTTAATATTGATTCCAAAAATAACGGCAGTTATAACGGTCAACGCTACTTGTACGCCGATGCAAATTATTTCGGTAGTTCCGTTTGCCGTCGAAATATAATTTGCCGTATTATAAATAAAGTGAAACGCCATTAGCGGATAAATACTTTTTGTTAGCAGTAGTGTTTCGGTTGAAACAATTCCAAAAAAATACGCATTGATAATTTGTAGAATAGTCGCTATAATATCGCCTGTCCCTATAACGCTTGCAATGTGTCCTAAACCGAATATTAAAGCAGATAAATTAATAATAGCGGTTATTGACGTAAAAGAATTTTTTATTAAATTCAAAATAATTCCCCTAAAATATATTTCTTCCGTAATGCCGACGCAAAGCGTAAAAAACAACAATGACAAGCAGTACGTAACGCTTTTAAAATCGATGCCGACAACCAATCGCGGTATTATAATCAATGCTAACGGAATGTAAAACCAAACTTTTTTAGCACTGGCTTTTTCCGTAAATCTAAAACCGTAATCGTAAAACTGTTGTTTTTTGATTTTGATATAGGCAATGGGAACGATTGCAGCAACAATCATAAATGTCCCTTGCGCTAAAAATATACTTGTTTGTTCCAATTTAAAAACAGTTGCAATAATTCCCGAACTTATAGGAAATGCTAAAATAATTACTGTCCACAATGCCGACAAAAGTATCGATTTTGTTTTACTCATATTAATTCCTCAATGTTTTCGCAGTATATCTACAATCCATTCGTAATTAGCAATAGGCAAGTCGGGGTTGCGGGCAATATTTGCTACAACGCCGTGTATGGTTGTCCAAAACGTTAACGCTAACGATAACGGATCCCCATTTTTTATACTGTTTTCTTTTTGTCCCTGTTCAATAATACTAACCGTCTTATCCAATTCGCGTTGTCCCTTAATTTTATTGCGGACTTCTACCGACAACGAAGCGTCATTTTCGGCATAATCCATTAGGACAAACAATTTGGCTATTAAACTGTCTTTTGAACAGTTTTCAATTATATATTTTGCCGCATTTTCAAAAAAAGCGATAGAGTTGCTTGCATCGATTTCGAAAGTATTGTGCATTCCCGATAACGCAATATCGATTAAACTAAAATATAATTTTTCCTTTGTCTCAAAGTAGTGGAAAAACAATCCTTCGCTCATTCCGACGGCTTTTGCAATTTCCGCCGTTCTTGTTGCGGCGTATCCTTTTTGTATAAACAAGTCTAACGCGACGTTTAAAATATCGTGTCGACGTTTTTCCTTTTGTTCGAGTCTTGTCATATATAATCCTTCGTGAATAGTGTTTTGGATATTCATTGAGTATTTACTCAACGAATAGTATACCACACAAAAAAAGTGTAGTCAACGTAAAATCAAAATCTGTCAATAACTTAAAGGTTTTATTTTGTATCTCAGAGCTATTCGATATAAGTTTGTTTGAATTTTCAAATAAAGATATTCTTATGCAAAAAGTCGAACTGCTTTTAAGCAGCCCGACTTAATCTTTATTTGTGTGGTATTAAACTGGCTTATAAATTGTAATTTACACTTTAAACTGTTTGTTAAATTCTTTCAAATCGGCTTTTGTTTCTTCCGACAGCATATTATAGTCCACATTTTCGATAGCGCCTTGCAAAACATATAAAAACACTAAACAAATACTAGGGTAGCGTACTTTTAACCGAAAAAAGGCTTCTTTACTGCCGATTTCTATTAAATCTTCCGCATAATTTATATCAACGGATTTCAGTTTTTGCGACATTTCCTTACCGATATTTTTTAGTGATGTTAATTCTCTCATTTCGATTCCCATATTAAATGCTGAATAAATATATAGTATACCACAAATATAATGCATTTTCAACTGCACAATATATCACACACTAAGCGAACATCCAATAGGTCGGGCTTAAATGAATAAAACAAAAGCCTACCAATAATGGTAGACTTATGGTGCTGGTGAAGGGAATCGAACCCCCGACCTATTGATTACGAATCAATTGCTCTACCGACTGAGCCACACCAGCAAATTATTAAATTTTTCAAGGACGTCGGTAGAGTAATGCTCTTCCCCTCCTCGTGCATAGCACTCGTCACGCTTTGGCTACGCAATCCACACCGTGGATATGCGCTTAACGCGTCGCGCCCACTGAGCCACACCAGCAAATTATTGCTAATATAGATTATCACAACCGCGCAAAAATGTCAAAGAATATTATTGTTTTTTCTCATAAATTTTGATATACTTGTTTTAAATTATTTATTTACCAATTTTTTACTTAAACGAATAAAGGAACTAATTAATGAAACGTTGTTTAAAAACACTTGCGGTTTCGCTGGCATTTTTAATATTAACATCGGTTGTAGGATATTTTGCAAAGTACATTCCGTTGGATTTTTGGGGTGTTTTCGGTATTGCAAGCGGTATTCTTGTAATAGGTGTAATTATTTCGGCTGTATTTTGGAAGCGTCGCAGATTGAAAATTGTTTCGATATTCATCAATGCGGTATCAATGGGGTTTTATTTGCGCAGTTGGTATATTAACCGCTGTTTCGACAACCCGTTGTGGCTTATGCTGTGTATGTCATTGTTGGCGTCGGCATACTTGTTGCTGTTCATACTGCCGTTGTATATTGACGCAATCAACCGCCATTACGGTTGGTATCTTTTGACATTTACAATTTTGTCATTGGGCGGATACATAAGTTTGGTTGTGTTTACAAAAACGACTTGGGTGTCGACATTGGGATATTACGGCTTGTTGGAACTGGGCTTTATAATGACTATGAGTATGGACGGTAAAAACAAGTTTAAACTATACACAAGTTGGCAAGTCGCGTCCTTCACCGTTATAGTATGCGTGGTAATTATTTTGATAATAGTTTTGGGCGGTGACGGCGCAGGCGATTTTTTAGACGGTTTTAGCGGCGGCGATCTAAGCGGTAGCGGTATAGCTTCGCCAAGACAAGTACCGCCAAAGACGGAAAAAACGGACACGTTTATTGATAATAATTTATAAAAAAACTCCGACAGATTCAACTGTCGGAGTTTTAAATTTAACTGAATTATTTAATTTCGTCGGTGTCGTCAACTTCCGTTGCTTCAACTTTTTTGGGAGCAGCCTTTTTAGCAGGTGCTTTCTTTGCTGTGGTAGCAGCGGTGTCGTCAGCTTTTTTAGTAGTTTTCTTAGCAGGAGCCTTTTCTTCCTTGGGCGCTTTAACTGTTGTAGCTGCCTTCTTAGTGGATTTTTTAGCAGGAGTAGCAGGGGCTTTCGCGGCTTCCTTAGCCTTTTTAGCTTCGTTTCTTTGTGCCTTGATAGCTGCTGTTTCCTCAGCCTTTTTAGCTGCTGCTGCCTTTTGTTCGGCTTGCTTTAAGGTTTTAGCGTCAACTTTAACTACGATAATACCTCTTTCAAGTTGCGACAAAGTTTTGGAAATTTGCGCCTTTTTACGATTGGCGGCATTTTTGTGGATAACGTGTTTAACAGCTGCGTTATCGATTTTGGAACTTGCTTCGGGAAGTAATTTTTTGGCAAGTTCTACATCGCCGTTAGTGATAGCGGCGTTGAATTTTTTAATAGCCGTTTGCATTTGCGAACGGATCATTTGGTTTTGAAGTTTTTTTGTTGCTGTAACAGAAACTCTTTTTTCTGCGGATTTAATATTCGGCATTAGTATCTCCTTAATTCACAATATACCATTTTTATACCTGTTAATATTAGCATACTT
>CARAIG010000043.1 GCA_948938605.1 uncultured Eubacteriales bacterium | reverse complement strand
CTCTTCCGATCTACTTCGTCTTTCGTAAAAAACTCTTTACACCCCGTCAACCGCGCAACATCTTTATTAAGAGGATTGTAATTCTGCATATAATAATTTTCGGCGTCAGAAAGATTTGCAAGCCGTAAAGTATAGCCGTCTTTTTCAATGCTTTTGATATTTGAAATAATTTTTGATTTTTCCATGTTTATATTGTAGCACAACCAAAGCCGATTTTCAACCAAATAATACCGCAAAAAAGGACTTTGGCACTGCGACAGCTTAACCAAACAAGCGCGCTGCTATGCCCCATAAAGAAAAAGTACGAACATTTTTGGTTCGTACTTTAACGCTTTTGGTGGGAGGGGGTGGATTCGAACCACCGAAGTCGGAGACGACAGATTTACAGTCTGTTCCCTTTGGCCGCTCGGGAACCCTCCCATATTAAATTGTCCGTATAAAAAAAATGGAGCTGGTGAATGGAATCGAACCATCAACCTATTGATTACAAATCAATTGCTCTGCCTGATTGAGCTACACCAGCGTTTTGCTCCAATGAATGGTGCTTCGGGGCGGAATCGAACCACCGACACGGGGATTTTCAGTCCCCTGCTCTACCTACTGAGCTACCGAAGCAAAACATTGGCGACCCGGAAGGGGCTCGAACCCTCGACCTCCAGCGTGACAGGCTGGCGTACTAACCAACTGTACTACCGGGCCAAATATTTTGTTTTGCATTTGGTGGGCCTTCAGGGACTTGAACCCCGGACCAATCGGTTATGAGCCGACCGCTCTAACCACTGAGCTAAAGGCCCGTCCTTTTTGACAGCGAACAAATTTTGGTCGGGGTGAAGAGATTCGAACTCCCGACCCCATGGTCCCAAACCACGTGCGCTACCAAACTGCGCTACACCCCGATGTTTTTCATCAGCTTGTTTATCTTACAACATTTTAAAAATGCTGTCAACTTTTTTTAGTATGTTTTACAAAAAAAATTAGCTGACGTTTTCGACATCTTTACACCACTTTTTACAAAACAACCTAAAAGTCCGCTTACTACAAGAGTTATGCTGTTTACGGAGGCAAACAATGGAATTATATGTGGACTTTGAAGGATCGACATTGATATTTCGGCTTGTAGGCGAACTCGACGAACATTCGGCGGAATTTGTCAAACGCAAATTAGATTCCACACTACTAGACAGCAACTACTCCGATGTAGTTTTAGACTTGTCAAGGTTGTCGTTTATGGATTCAACAGGAATAGGCGTTATAATCGGACGTTACAAAATCGTCCGCAAACAAAACAAAAACATCTATGTTAAAAATCCGTCGCCTACGGTAGACAAAATATTTAAAATGTCAGGATTGTACGAAATTATAACTAAAATTTAGAGAGGACGCTATGTCAACTATTAACAGTATTAAATTAGAAATAGAAGCTAAATCGCAAAACGAAAGCTTTGCGCGCAACGTTGTTGCAAGTTTTTTTACCCAGCTAAATCCCACATTGGAACAAATCGAAGATTTAAAAACCGCCGTATCCGAAGCAGTGACAAATTGCATTGTACACGCATATAAAAGTACACAGCAAGGCAAAATAGAAATCGTATGTTCATTAAACGACGAAGGATACATACAAATTGTAATACGCGACTACGGGCAAGGCATATCCGATGTAAAACAGGCAATGAAACCGTTTTACACTACGGGTAACGAAGGCGAACGCTCCGGTATGGGTTTTACCGTAATGCAAGCATTTTGCGACAAAGTAGACGTTGTATCACACGACGGCGAAACGGCAGTTACGCTAGTTAAAAAGATTTAAGGCGGCAGTCAGCTATGATTAGCCACGAAGAAACAATGCGTCTTATAGCCCTTGCGCAACAAGGCGACGATGACGCGTGCAGCACATTGCTTACCGAAAATGCGCCGTTGTTAAAAAGCATAATAAAACGCTACCTGGGCAAACACGTCGAATACGACGATTTATACCAAATAGCGGGCATCGGCTTGCTCAAATCCATTAAGAATTTTTCACTCGACTATAATGTCAAATTTTCGACATATGCCGTCCCGATGATTTTGGGTGAAATTAAACGGTATATGCGAGACGACGGATACCTTAAAGTATCGCGTTCGCTTAAAAGCATTTCGACAAAAATTGCCCGCTATATTGACGAAACGGCAAAAAACGGCGACGAATCGCCGCGTGTAGAAGACATAGCAAAAAAATTCGGCATAGATCCTACCGAAGTGATATTTGCTATGGATGCGGCAAAATTACCCGTATCTCTATACGAAACAACCAACGATAGCGACGGTAAACAAACGGCTTTAATCGACCATATTCCAACCGACGACGACAAAAAAATGGTAGACAAAGTTATACTTAAAGATATGCTTAACCGATTGGAGCCGCGCGAACAAAAAATTATAATTCTACGTTACTTCCGCGATATGACGCAAGGGGAAATTGCTCAAAAAATGGGTGTATCGCAAGTACAAATTTCGCGACTGGAAAACCGCATTTTAAAAAAGTTAAAAGAAATGTACAACGAATAAAATTTGCCTACGCTTAAATGAGCTAGGCAATTTTTATAAGTATAAAATATAAAGTACTCTAAATACACCTGCTGTTTTATTTTGCAAAATTAAATTATATTAATAGTTTAACTTATTAAAAGTAGGTTCATTTCAAAGTAAACTAAAACTTATACAAAAAAATAGCGAACTGCACAAACATTTCATATCACAAAAAAACAATAAAACCCCTAAATCTAGTTAAAAATAGAGGTTTTATCGTTTAAATTATATGCTATGTCACAAATAGTATATCAGATTTTATTAAAAACAGATAATGTTATCACAAAAGTAAACAAATTAGACCGCCACGGTTTTCGTTTACAATTTTATTAAGCGTACGCGACAACTTTTGCTTAATTTCTATCGGCATATTGTAGCACTTGTTTTCAAGACCGTCTTTGGCAATGCCCGCCATTGTCTTGCCGAACATATTAGTATTCCAAATTGCTTCGGGGTTCTGCTTGTATTGTTCAATAAGATACTTGCTTTGCTCCTCTGTGCCAACCATAGGACTAACTTCGGTAGCAACGTCGACTTTTATTATATGATAGCTCGGCGAAGTCGCTTTGAGCCTTACGCCGTAAACATTTCCCTGCTTAACCATTTGCGGCTCATCCAACGACATCTCACTCGTTTTAGGATAAACTACGCCATAGCCGTTAGCATCAGCTTCATCCAAGGCGTCTTTAATTGCATCAAAACGGTTTTTGGCGTATGCCGACGTTGTAACAAAACTCATTAACGAAAATTCGTCACTAATATCCATTTGCGCTTGCTCGGACAGCACTTTAAAGAACAAGTCCGCCTTAGGCTCCAAGTTGTAGTTTACTACGCCGCTTCCCATATCCAATGACGCTACTGTCGCATTTTCGATGCCTTCGCACAAAGCCAAAACATCCAACAGACTTTCGGCGTCCTTCATTTTGTCAACTATCGAAGCATTGATTTTCAACCTTTCGATAATGTCGCCAATTACTTTGCAGTCTTTGTCAAGCGCACGCATCCATTTTGGCAAGTCAACGGCAATTCTGCGGACAGGAAATTCCTTCAAAACGCTGCTCAACACTTGTTCCATCGCTTTTCCGTCCGCTTTCATTACATCAAACGGAAGCACGCACACTCCGTATTTTTCTTCCAAGGTAGCAGCAAGTTCCTTTGTTTGCGCACTACCTGCGTGTTTGCTGTTCAATATAACAACGAAAGGTTTTCCTGCTGTTTTCAATTCGCGTATTACACGTTCTTCCGCAGATATATAGCTTTGACGTGGAATTTCGCCTATGCTGCCGTCGGTAGTAACCACCACCGCGATAGTCGAATGCTCACTGGTAACCTTTTGCGTACCAAGCTCGGCGGCACGTTCAAACGGCATAGGTTCACTTGACCAAGGCGTATTTACCAAGCGCGCTTTATCACCTTCCATATGTCCTTCCGCACCGTCTATTAAATAACCGACGCAGTCGATCAGCCGCACATTTGCAGTCGATTTATCTTCCAACGTCAAAGACACCGCTTTATTAGGAACAAATTTCGGCTGCGTTGTCATTATTATTTTACCGTCTGCCGACTGCGGCAATTCGTCCATAGCGCGATCGCGCTCGTTTTTGTCCTCTATTTTAGGCAAAATAATGCTTTCCATAAAATTTTTAATAAAAGTAGACTTGCCCGCACGAACAGGACCAACTACCCCGATATAAATATCACCGTTCGTCCGCTCCGCTATGTCTTGATAAATATTGTTCATACCCGCCTCCATAACTGTTTGCTTAATTTTATGAACAGCGCGCAACAATTAGAACACTATTTTTATACACACGCAGCCGTAATTTATACAAAAAAACGCGCGCTTCACTAAGCGCGCAATCGTTTTATTTTTAAAACTTATTTATTCAATTACTTTTACTTATTATTTAATAATTTATACAATGTTTGTTCAAATTTGTAAGCATTTTGCATTTCACTTATTTTTTTACGGTTTTTGTCGCTTTTGTTGTGAGTTTTTACTGCGCGGATCATCAAATTTTTGGGCGAATGGGCAAGGTCTACAAATTCCATAACGTCAACAGAATACCCCTCGTCTTCAAGCAACATCGCGCGGATGCTGTCCGTAAGCAATGCCGATACGCGCTCCTTGACAATACCGTATTTTAACAGTATATCGAGATCCCCGCCGTTTGTTATAGATTGGTTAACTTCGTGCTGACAACAAGGAACCGAAAAAATATATTTGGCATTATGGCTGACTGCATAATGCAAAGCGTAATCAGTTGCCGTATCGCAAGCATGCAAAGAAACTACCGCATCGATTTTTTGGTCGTATAATTTGTCGCGCGAAACATCCGCCACTACAAACCGCAAACGGTCGTAGCCGTATTTTTTTGCAAATTCATTACAGTTAGCAACAACATCTGCTTTAAGATCGTAGCCTATAATAGTAACTTTGACCTTTTTAATTTCGGTAAAATAATGGTAAATTACAAATGTAAGGTACGATTTTCCGCACCCAAAATCAAGG
>CARAIG010000042.1 GCA_948938605.1 uncultured Eubacteriales bacterium | reverse complement strand
TAAGTGGAAGCACTTACGGAAAAACAGTGTTTGCTTGATACACTGGAAAAAAGAACAAGCAAAACCCAAGAATGTGTTAAAACGCTTTACTATTCTGATTGCAAGCAAATTACAATAATATATCCGTTAAGGATATTGTACATAGCAAGACGCCTGCTAGGGCGTTATTTTTTTTACTTTGTTTACTTTTGATATATATCGTGATATAATATTTATGTGGTTTTTTAGGAGTAATTATGAAAAAGTGCGATAAATGTGCTCGGCTTGGGATAATTAAACATTGCGGTGATTTAAAACTGTTTTTGTTGTATAAGGATTATGTCAAAAAGTTGATTGAGGAAGACGGTTTTATAGTTGTACAAGGGCAGTATTCCGTTTTTGACGCGTGTCGCAATGCCGATGGCTGTTGGGTTGATGATATTATTTGTTATTCGGTGCAATGTCCTAATTGTAAAAGGATATATTTGTTGTCGGCAGATACGTATCACGGACGGTTTAGTTTTGACAAAATGTAGTATTTGTTTATGTAGTGGATTTATAAATAATCGTGTTTAGGAATTGTAGTTATAAAAGTATTTATAATACTAATTAAATGGTGTTATTTTTAGTGCTTTTAAAAGGTGTTTATTATGGAAAAAATATGGGAAGAAATGTTTAACGCGGCAAAAGCCGTACAAAACGACAGACAGATATCCGATTATATATCGGCAGGCGGAGTGTCTGCTGCAATACTTTCGGCAAGCGGAAAAATATATACGGGCGTATGTATCGATACTTGCAGTACGCTGGGCATTTGCGCCGAACGTAATGCAATCTTTAATATGATAACAACCGGCGAAAGCGAAATAGCCAAAGTTATAGCCATAATGAGTAACGGCAAAAGCGGTGCGCCTTGCGGGGCTTGTCGCGAACTTATGGTTCAACTTATGCCTACTAAGTATAAGGATATTGAAATTATGCTGGATTATGAAAGCGGTAGAGTTGTCAAGCTGGGCGATATTACTCCCGAATGGTGGATCGGTTAAAAGCTGATTTTTGTTAAACTGCGTTATAAAGTTTGTTGGAATTAATTTCAACAAAGCAATTAACCGATAACAATAAAAGCGTTGAGGTAGTTATATGAAATTATTATTTAAAAATAAGGACGAAGTTCATCCGCAACCGAAAGTTCCGTCGTTGTGCTACATAAATAACGTTGTTAAAAATCCTAATATAATTATAGGCGACTACACTTATTACGACGACGTTAATTCAAACGGCGAAGACTTTGAAAAACACGTTACGCATTTTTATCCGCATTTAGGCGACAAATTAATAATAGGCAAGTTTTGCAGTATTGCAAGAGGCGTTGAATTTGTTATGAACGGAGCAAACCATCCCATGGACGGGGTTTCGGCTTTTCCTTTCGGCATCTTTATTGACGGACAGCCTGCTATCCCTAAGGAAATTGTAAAAAACAAGGGCGATACCGTTATTGGCAACGATGTATGGATAGGGCAAAACGCAACATTTATGCCGGGCGTAAAAGTGGGCGACGGCAGTATTATCGGCGCAAATGCAGTTGTCGCAAAGGATATTCCCCCGTATGCCATTGCAGTAGGTAATCCCGCGCGTGTAGTCAAAATGCGCTTTGACGACGCAACTATACAAAAATTACTAAAAATTAATTGGTGGGATTTGCCTGTTGAAGTAATAGAAGCTAATTTTGAATTGTTGCAAGATAAAAACATAGAACGGTTTATTGCAAAGTTTTCAAAATGAATTATTATGTTTAAAGTCGATAATATATAATTATAGTATTGACACGCGGTCTGTTTGGGTATAAAATTAAAAATAGGAGGCGGAGTATGAAAAAACGTAAAGCGGCTGTAATGCTGTTGATTGCAGTTTTTTGTTCGGTTATATTACTAGGCTTGTCGTCTTGCGAATCAATAATTTACGATGGCGTAAATATCGTCGGCGCAGTCACAAATGGTACCGGTCCGATAGAACTTAACAGCGTAAGCTATAATTTTGATATATGCGATTATCCTTACGAGTCGTCAACCGGCAATTTTAAAGATACCGCTTCGTCGGTTGAAATAAATTACAGTTTTTACAATCCCGCTACGTACGATATTACTATGCCGTTGTATTTATTGGCACTTAAACCTTCTTACTATGTTTATAACCAATTTGACAATTTATCGAGTTATGCTTTTGAGACTGATTCGGATAACAGTGCCGTTTTGCGTTGCGTCTACAAAGGCGATATAAACTTGAAATACAACAACTCCGCTCAAAACGTTGCGGAATTTTTAAAAGGCGTCTATGACGAAAAGCAAACGGTCAGCAACTATAACGATTTAAATGTATACAAATATACGTGTACCGTCAGCAATTTGCCAGATAGCGTCAAAGATGTCCGTATAACCCCGTCCGATTCGGCAAGTTTTTTTTGTGGATAGGGACGAGTACAAATTGATTGATGATGATTATTACTATTTTGAAATAGGCGATGCTGAAACGGTAACGGTATACATGGCTAGCACAGCAGATACTATTTTGTTCGAACGCAGTATTGCATTTTGCGACGAGTATGAAGGGGTTATTTCATATGCCCATGATTCAACGTTGGGAAAATACGAAGAAATTTCACTGGACGACCTTATATTTAGTTATTATGACGCCGAAAGCATTTTGTTGCAAACCGATTGGTACAATGCAGTGATTTCGTATATGAAAAACTATGAGTTTGCAGAGGTGCAAACATTAGATTATTTTGACGTTTCGAAAAGTCTATATTATATGTACCGATACGATTTAACCGTACCCGCGCAAACAACGGTAAGTCAAAACGTTACGGTTCCGCTGTATCCGACGGTCGACGGGCACAGTTATGATAAAGACGTTTACGAGTATTGTTTAGATACATCGCATTTGGTTCAATGGGGCGGAAGCCCGCAAATAAATATAAGCGTTTATTCCAACGGGTATTATGTAAAGTCAAATCAAGAAGTTGACTTGACAAGTTGGGGATTTACGTTAGAAAATACAAAACCGTCTAATGATTGCTTTACGTTTACTTTTTGCGAAACGGCGGATTTCAATAACAGTAGCAACGAAATGGGCAGAGCGTTAGGCAGCGTGGGTTTGTTAGTAATTGTAATTTGCCTGTTTTGTGCGCTTGTTCCTATTGTCGCCGTATCGATTGTATTGGGCTTAGACAAATCAAAGCGCAAAGCTAAACAATCTACTTCGACAACTGCGGATAACGACAATAAATAGCAGTGCAAAAACTTGAATTGATTTAAAATTAAAAGACGTTCGGAATTAAGTATTTCGAACGTCTTTTTTTGTTGTATTGCTAATTATAACCGTATAGTATAAAGGTTTTATAATATATTATTGGTCTGTATCATTGACTAAATAAAGCAATTATAATTTTACAAACTATTTCTTTCATTTGCGAGTAATCGATATATGCGTGATTGTCAAAAACGTATTCGTGTGCAAACGATTGAATTATATTCATCGCCAAATGCACTTTTTCGGTAATATTGTCTACTTTAACGCCTAGTCCTTTAAGCTGTTCGGACATTTGTATAGTAATATCGTTTTCAAGTTTAATAAATTCGGCGTTGACTGCTTCGTCTGCGGCGGCAAGTGAATGTAATGTATTGTGCAGTTTTGCGTATTGTTCGTGCAGTTCGATTGTTTTGTCTAAAATTTTGTGCGTCAAATTAACTATTTCGAAATTGCCTTGCATAGACTGCATTATTTCTATCAGCGGAGCAGAAACGTTTTCGATATATATCTTTAATACGCATATAAGAATATCCCGTTTGTCGGTAAAATAACCGTAGACTATGCCCGTAGATACGCCTGCGCGTTTTGCAATTTCTACCGTATTGGTACCGTAGTAACCGACTTCGGTAAATAATTCGTATCCCGCTTGAATTATTTTGTTTTTCTTTTCAATGGACCGCTCTTGTTGCGGTTCTCTTACTATATTTTTCATTTTAATATCCCGATGTTAGAAGTGTGATGCTTGCATTACGGAATGCGCTTTTTATTTATACAAATATTATAACCGATTTTTACAATGTGTCAATACCAATTGTGAAGAAAAATATGAAAAAATATTCGCATTTTTGCTTGACAACCGCATACTATGGTAGTAAAATTAATGCGAAATTGAAATAAGTTTCATATTTTATCGTGATAGTGCAAATTGATTTTGAACGATACAAAATATAAGGAGTAGTAGTTATGCCGTTAGTGATTGCGCCGCAAAACAGAGAATTGCAAATAATACGAATATCTGCCGATGACAAAACAAAAAAGCATTTGGAAAGTTTGGGCATAACGGCAAACGGAAATGTTACCGTACTCAGTTCTGCGGGCGGAAGCGTAGTGTGCAAGATAAAAGAAGGACGCATTGCATTAGACAGCAGTCTGTCTGCAAAAATATTTGTTAGGGCGTAGTCCGTTTAAAATAAAACAAAATTTTTGAACTGCTATAAGTTTAAAGGTGACTGTTGCAATTGTAACAGCCGTTAATTTTGTATCTTTTGCGTATTTTGCAGTTAGACGGACGGCAATATATTATTTAACTAATTGTAAGTACAGATAAGTATACGCGTAAAATAGCGTTGTATTTATACCATTTTATTACCGTAAGGAGGGACAGTATGGAAAAAACTTTGGATCAATTTACAGTAGGCGAATGCGGAATTGTACGCAGTGTCGCGGGCGAAGGTAAAATCAAACGTCGCTTGTTCGATATGGGGATAACTCCGGGAGCGGAAATTTTACTTCGCAAAAAGGCGCCTTTGGGCGATCCGCTGGAAGTGACAATCCGCGGATACGAATTAACATTGCGTAAAAGCGAAGCGTGCTGTGTAACGATGCGTATAGACGGAAGTACGTCGACGGCTGCTAAAAAGGAGGGCGACTGATGAAACATTTTGCATTGGCGGGCAATCCTAACTGCGGCAAGACTACGTTGTTTAACGGTCTTACGGGCTCGACGGCACATGTGGGAAACTGGCCGGGCGTAACAGTCGACAAGCGTGACGGCGTGTACAAAAAATGCGCCGAACCTATTTCTATTGTCGACCTTCCGGGTATTTATTCGCTGTCGCCGTATACTCCCGAAGAAGTTATTGCGCGCAATTACATACTTGACGAAAAACCCGACTGCGTAATAAATATTGTTGACGCTACTAACCTTGAACGTAATTTATACTTAACCACGCAAATTTTGGAAATGGACGTTCCCGTAATTATTGCGTTAAATATGATGGACGCGGTGGAAAAAAACGGCGACAAGATAGACGCCAACGAATTGGAAAAACGTTTAGGCGTACCTGTCGTTAAAATATCCGCTTTGCGCAATAAGGGCTTGTCCGAACTTATGGATAAGGCATATAACGAAAGTAAAAAACAACGTCAAGGTTACACTGTATTGGAAGAAAGCGATATTGCTCACTTAATAGTTGACGTTAAAACCGCTTTATCGGGCGAAAACGTTGCAAATCCTTTGTTTCACGCTATTAAATTGGTTGAAGGCGACGAGATAGAAGTTTCGATGCACAAGGAAGTGCTTGGGGTAGTTGAAGCGTTTAAAAAAACTTACGATAACGATATTTTCGGAAACGATTTCGAGGCGTTGGTTGCGGACGGCAGATACAAGTACATATCCAAACATTTTGCAGCGGTGTTTCAGCGCAAAAGCAAGGAAAAATTCACTTTAACCAAGTCGGATAAAGCGGACAAAGTGTTAACGCATAAAATATGGGGTATACCTATCTTTTTGTTGATATTGTTTGCAATATTCCACGTTACGTTTTCCGAAGACTTTTTGTTCCTTGGATCGATATTCAATTTGCCAAGTTTGGCAGACCTTGGATTGGCGGATCCGATTACCGAAGAACCGTTAACGTATGGAGCCAAATGGTTGTCGGTAGTGTACAACGGCGGAGTAATGTCTCCCGGCGTTATTATAAATAATATTTGGAACGAAATGATGGTTGGGGAATTGTTCGGTTGGATTCAAGGCTTAGTTGAAGAAAGCAATATGTCCCCTTGGGCTATCGGACTGCTTAATGACGGTATTATCGAAGGCGTAGGATCCGTTTTGTCGTTTTTGCCTCCTATTTTAGTATTGTTCCTATTCTTTTCAATTTTGGAAGATAGCGGATATATGGCGCGTATTGCGTTTATTTTGGACAGAATATTCCGCCGCTTCGGTTTGTCGGGACGCGCTTTTATGCCTATGATAATGGGCTTCGGTTGTTCCGTTCCTGCAATGATTAATACCCGTACGTTGGCTGACGAAAATGAACGTACTGCAACGGTTAGGGTAATACCTTTCTTTTCGTGCGGGGCTAAATTGCCGATACTTACCGCTATTGCAGGCGCAATGGTTGTGGCACTTGGAGTAGGTAACGCTGACCTTATTACGTTTGCAATGTATGTGTTGGGTATTGCAGTAGCAATACTAAGCGTACTGCTTATGCGAAGCACAACGCTGAAAGGCGAAACTCCGCCGTTTATTATGGAATTGCCGTCATACCACGCTCCGCAATTTAAAAACCTAATGCTTCACTTGTGGGACAAGACAAAACACTTTATCAAAAAAGCGTTTACGATTATTCTTGCTTCTACAATTGTAATTTGGTTGCTTACGCATTTTAGTTTTAGTTGGAAACTTTTGGGGGACGAACAAGTCAACGACAGTATACTTGCGAACATCGCTATGCTGCTTCAACCCTTATTTACGCCTTTGGGATTTGGAAGTCAAACGGGCGAATACGGCTGGGTATTTATAGTGGCTGTTGTCGCAGGACTTATTGCAAAGGAAAATGTCATAGGCACGTTTGCAACGCTGGCGGCTTGTTTAAGCGCAGTTGCGGGGTTGGATTTCGGCAATCTCGTTTTGGAAGCAGCCGACGGCGTTGACGCCGTGCGCGCTATGATTATGGCAACGGGCATAAGCGCTCCTGCGTTGATATCCTTTATAGCGTTTAATATGACTACTATTCCTTGTTTTGCTGCTGTCGGCACTGCTAAAAGCGAACTTCAAAATAAAAAACGTTTTAATTGGACGTTGTTGTTTTGGATTGCTTCGTCGTATATTGTCGGGACTGTAATTTATACAGTGGGCAGTTGGTGGTGGACTTGCTTTATTTGGATGGCAGTTATTGCGGCAGTTGTGTTTGCAATAGTGTTTTATAATAAAAGAAGATCCAAAAGGAGTAGTAATCTATGATTAATTTGATATCGGCTGCGAGTTTCGGCATCGGCGAGATAGTGTTGATTATTGCTTGCGCTGTTATAGTTTTGTCGGCAATAATTACCGCTATTGTCCGTAAGGTTCGCGGTAAATCGATGTGCGGCGGTGATTGCGGCTGCTGCAAAGACTGTTCGCATTGCAAATCTAACTTGCCTAATAATGAAAATAAATGATATAAAATATATTTTAGCCCGTCGATTTTGCGATTTTTTAAGATCGACGGACTTTTTGTATGCTCAATTACATAGTTTAAGTTGGTGTTATTTGCAAAACTTATCAAAAATTGTAATAAAATTGTCGGTAATTATTGACAGGGCGACATCTTTTATTATATAATTATCTAGGTATTATGTACAATTATGCCTTTTCGTCTATATGGCGAATCATAGTATCGTGATTAACATTATTATGGAGGGAATATATATGAATCAAAAACTACGTACGGCGCGTAGCGGTATAGTGATTTTATTTGCTGTGCTGTGTATCGTATGTTTGTCTCTTAGCTTAGCGTTTTCGGCTCACTTTGCAGCATATGCGGAAGACGAAGCCGCCGCAACACTTCCTGACAAAGATGTCAGTGGAAAAGATTTGTGGCTGATACACTACGAGGGACAGGAAGCCGGCGAAAGTTTGTGGGACGGAAAACACAACGGTGAACCCATTGCTTATATTGACAGCATTTCCGACGGCATTTGTTATGGTAATGAAGAGGAAGTAAATTACTTTACTCCTTATCGCGGAAAAGAACTTACGCTTAAATTAAACCCCGATTATGAAGTGGAAGGCGGAAAATTAAGCGATCTTTACAACCTGACTGATGCTGTTTATAGCGGAAATTCTTCCGTTGGCGATGCTAACAGTTCGGTTGCTATGACAACAACAGTAACTGCACAACCTGTTGAAGGCGGCGCTGCGGAGCAACTTGAACTTACAAAAGATTGGAAAATTGCTACTCTTTGCAACCTCATTGATGTTGAAGGTACTTTTATTTCTAATTGCGGATATGCTGACACTGTAAAGCGCGAATTGCTTAAACCTGTTTTAGGTGATACGGTTGTATACGATATCAGTTCGAGTACCGGTGTAAGTATAATTATTGCTGTTAAGTACGGAGTCGGCGGTGATATTCAGTATTTGAATGCAGGCAAAGACGGCGACAATTACTTGGTTTCCGACGTTGCTTGGGATAGCCTTGAAACGGAAGCAGCTGCAAAAGAAGGCTATAATTTGATAGACTACAAAATCCGTAGACTTGACGCTCTTACTGCTGACACTGAAAGCGGACTTGGCGCTTATACTTTGACCGTTGCGGCTATGAATGCGGAAGACGACGACGGAATTTTGTATACGCAAAGTAATGTAAGTTGTGATTTTAACATTTCTCGTCAAAGTCTTGGAACTGACGGCGAAAGCGATACGACATTCAATCAATTCTTCGATTACTCTATTGAAAATTTGGCAGTAGAATATAGCGGTGGATCCGAATGGTTGCAACAAATCGGTTTCAAACTTTGGTTAAACGGCATTGAAATGCAGGAAGGTAAGGATTTTACCCTTACTTCTGTAAGCAGCGATGTGGGCGGCGCTGATTTCGATATTGTAGGCATTGGAAGTCTTGAAGGAAAACACACTATTGGAAATAGGGTACGTATTACTCCCGCTCGTAACGAATGGGCAACAATGCCTAACATTATTCCTTGGACTTACGGTACTTATAAAGCGGATAACAACTTAATAGTAGGACTTCCTAAATTTTTAGACGATCCCCAAGATATTAAATTTAGAATCGTAAGCCTTATTACCAATGCTAATGGCGATGTTACCGAAAAAGTTATCGAAGGATTGACGGATATTCATTATTACGTTGATCCCGAAAGCAACGAAATTAACGGCATTGTTACAGATGATGTTATAAAGGCGCTTGCTGCTCTTGATGTAGGAAGTTACCGTTTGTATGCGTCTGTATACGGTGTTAGCAGTGCCGAACCTGCCGCTAGACGCAATTACCAAGCAATTAGCGAAGTAAGCGTAGATTTCAAAATTTTTGAAGGCGTTAACCATTGGAAAGCGGGTTCTGAACCTGCTATTAGCGGTTGGACGACAGGTAAGCTCGATTCGACAGACGGTTTGATGAATGCTGAATCGGTATTCGGAACTCCCATATTGATGATTCGCGATATGGACGATAACATTATTTACAGTAATTTGCCTCGTCACGCAAATACCGAAGTCGGCGATATCAACGTACTTAAAGGCTTGAAAGCAGGACGCTACTATTTGTATGCTAAGGTTGAAGGTACGAATAATTACGCTGAACTTGTTTCTACAGTAATATTTGACGTTGCCCCCAACAATCTTCCCATTTGGGCAGTTATTTTGATTGTTGCAGGTTCGTTGGGAATTGTTGCCGTAGTATTTATTATCCTTCATCAAAAGGGTGTCCTTCAAATGCTTACAGGCAAAGTTATCGTATCTATGCGTACGCGCGCTAACGTTGACGCAACCCTTGCTGCAATTAGAGCGGCTAAGGTTGCAAGAGAAGCCGAAGCGTCTATTGCTGCGGCAAAAGCTCGCGAAGCCGAAGAAGCTGCGAATGCAGATAAATCCGAAAAGAAATAAAATTAATATTAAAGGAGCATAATAATGTCACAAAGAAGTAAACTCGCTAAGGAAATACATATCCTTGAAGAAGAAATCAAAATTTTGGAAATTAAACGTTCTCGTTCGCAAGCAAGCCTTATTGAGGCATTAATCAGCCGTAGAGATCCCGATCCTACCGATATGGAATTTTTCAGAATGTTCACAGCTGAAATAGAAGTTAAGCGTGAGAATATGCAAACAATGACGCGTCAACTTGAAAAATTGCTGTAATTTTAATTGCAATAGTTATAGGTTGATAAGTATTTTGTTTATTAAATAGCGCAATATAAAAACGTCCTTGAATATAAGGGCGTTTTTGTGTTGTGTAATTATATTTGTATTTTAAGGTTTTAATTAAAAAATTATTTCATTAAGTTGTAATATATTAGTTGTTGTGTTAAAATGTATTAAATAATAACTATAATAAACTGTACTTGTATGGGGGAATATGAACATCATACCGCATCCGAAAAAAACCGAAAAGATTAGCGGCAGTTTCTTTATTAAACAAGGCGACGTTATCTTTTGCGACGAACAATTTTTAAAAAATGTACGTCGTTTTATGCAAATGGTCGAGCAATGCGCAAATATTACTCTTGCTATGACCGACGATATAGGTTCGGCAAATATTATTTTTACCCGCGACGAGTCCGCATTGCCGGAAAGTTATTTTATAATGTTATCACAGGGGGTTGCTACCATTAAGTGCGCCGACGATGCAGGATGTTTTTATGCTGTCGAGACATTGCGTCAACTTTTTGATTTGGATAGACCAAGGGAACAGATTTCCTGCGTCGACTGTTATATAGAGGACAGTCCGAAGTACCGTTACAGGGGACTGATGCTGGATATTTGTCGGCATTTTTTTGATGCTGATACAATAATGCGCATAATAGATATTATGTCGCAAGTTAAGTTGAATAAATTGCATCTTCATTTATCGGATGACCAGGGTTTTAGGATAGAAATTAAAAAGTATCCCGAACTTAATCTTGTGGGTAGCACGCGCAACGGTTCGGAAGTTGTAAAAAACGGTAAAAGATATGTAGACGATAAAGTGGTTTCGGGCTATCTTACCCAATGCGATATACAAAAATTGGTTTCATATGCTAGCGAACGGCATATAGATATTATCCCCGAAATCGATTTGCCCGGACATTGCGTTGCGTTGTTGACGGCTTTTCCGCAGTTTAGTTGTACGGGACAAGTGACGGAAGTCCGTAAACAATGGGGGATTTCAAAGGATATTTTGTGTGCAGGAAACGAAAAAGTTTACCCGTTTATTTGTGATGTATTAGACGAAATTTGCGAAATGTTTCCGTCGCAATATGTTCATTTGGGCGGGGACGAAGCGCCCAAAGACAGGTGGTGTAATTGTAAGTTGTGTCGCGAACGTATGGCGGAATTGAATTTGTCTGGTTTTGACGAACTGCAAACCAATATGATTGAAGTATTCCGCAAACATTTGGTGCATAAGGGTAAAACGGTAATTTGCTGGAATGACGGCATTACTCCGTCGTCAAGTAAGGATATAGTAATGCAAGTGTGGAAACCGTTTACGACAAACCAAGGTGCGCGTGAAGCAAACAGCGGACGCAAAGTAATTATGTCACCGTTTTCTAAAATGTATTTTGACTATCCTTACGGAATGACGCCGCTATCTAAAACATTGCATTACGTACCGTCAAAAGGCGTAAAAAAGCAATTTTTGAGCAACGTTATGGGAGTAGAGGCTTGCTTGTGGACGGAGTATGTCGAAGATACTGATAAACTGTTTTTTAATTTGTTGCCACGTATCGATGCTCTTGCCGAATGCGCTTGGGGGTATCGGGGCGTTAAATTCGGCAAACGGATGCGTAAACGTTTTGAAATTTATGAAAAGGTTGGTTTGGTTTACAACGGTAAAGCAACTTTAAACGGTTGCCGCAAGTTACATACGGTTCGCAATTTTTTCAAAAAAGACGCTAACATTGAATTGAACGAATATTTATATAAACAAAAGTAAGAGGTGTACGGTATGAAAAATATAGCTATATTAACAAGCGGCGGCGATTCGCAAGGAATGAATGCCGCGATATTTGCAACGGTAAGATACGGACTTGCCAACGGATTAAATGTGTTTGGCGTCCAATTCGGATATCAAGGTTTAATTGATGGCAAAGTTACCGAAATGACCGCACAAAGCGTAGATGAAATAATTCACCGCGGCGGCACTGTGCTTGCAACTGCGCGCTGTCCCGAAATGAAGACGGAAGCAGGACAAGCAAAAGCGGTTGCTACATTGAAGAAATTCGGCATTGAAGGTCTTGTTGTAATAGGCGGTGACGGTAGCTTTAACGGCGCCAAAGTGTTGTCTACAAAGTACGGCATTAAGACTATGGGTATTCCCGGAACTATCGATAACGACTTAGCGTATACCGATTTTACTTTGGGTTTCGACAGCGCGACTACGGTTGTAATCAATTCGGTGCAGATGTTGCGCGATACTATGGCGTGCAACGGCCGCACGTGCGTTGTGGAAGTAATGGGGCGTAATTGCGGCGATATAGCCTTATACGGCGGACTTGCAAGCGGGGCGGAAGTTATTATTGTTCCCGAACTCGGTTATAATATAGACGACGTTGTTGCCCGTCTGCAAGCAAATGCAAAAGTCGGTAAAACAGATAATATCGTTATAGTCGCCGAGGGCGTTTGTTCGTCGGATAAAGTTTGCGCGGATATTGTCGAACGTATTCCTAATATTAATATACGTTCGGTCAATCTTGGCCATGTACAACGCGGCGGTAACGCAACTCTTCAAGACAGATTGTTAGGCACGCGTATGGCTAAACACGCAATAGATTGTATGTTGCAAGGTAAAACTAACCGCGTAATCGGTATTCGCAACAACCAAATTATCGATGAAGATATTGTAGAAGCGCTTGCTAAAACAAAGCAAATCAATATGTCGGTAGTTGAACTTGCAAATACTCTTTCTAAGTATTAATATTAACGGATATTTAAATTAAAGCGAACTTCTTTTGGTGTAAATTTCAAAGAGATGTTCGCTTTTTGCAATAGTAAAAAGTACGTTTAACAGTGATATGATAATTGTGTACTAAATAATATGGTTAAACTATAAAGGGGTAATTGAATGAAAATTTCCGAGCCTAATGTATCGCATTGTTTGGAAAGCAGTTTTGAAAAAGCCGTCAAAGCAAACAGTTTTAATAACGGTATTTTTACAACGGGATTGCCCGATAAATATACAATAAGCGATGCAATATTTGACAGCTGTATATTTAACGGTTTGGATTTTACTAACATATTGTTCGATAATGTCGAGTTGATAGATACCGTATTTGAAAATTGTGATTTATCCAACAAAATATTTGATAATAAACTTATTAGGCGAGTTAAATTTGTAAATTGCAAATTAACGGGCATCTCGTTTGTAAAAGCAAGTTTGCAAGACATTCAAATTAAAAGTTGTAAAGCCGATTATGTGAATTTTGCCGAAGCGGGAATAAAAAATATGTGTGTAGACGACAGTAGTTTGGAAAAAGCGTATTTTTGTTCTACAAAGATAAAAAACGTGATTTTTAACAATGTTAATTTTACGGGTTTCGAAGTAATTGACAGCGTATTAGCCGATATTGATTTTTCTACCTGCAAAATAGATGGTATGCGTTCCGATTTTAAGTCGCTGCGGGGAATAATTATAGACAAATTTCAAGCGTATAATTTAGTGCAGATGTTGGGCGTCAAGTTTAAATAACTTTACGGATTTTAGTAGTTTTCCTTTAACAGTTCAATTAATTCGTCGCAAGTAATGCCTAGATTTTTGGCGACTTCTATTAATTCGGTAATTTTGTTTTGTGCAATTTTAAGTTTCTTTTCGTCTAAACGGTTTTGTTGTTTTACAAAGCAACCTTTGCCTTGCATAGTGTAAATATATCCGTCGCGTTCCAACATTTCGTAAGCGGTTTTAACGGGAATTACGCTTATTTGCAATTCGCGACTAACAACGCGAATTGACGGTAGACATTCGTCTGCCGTCAAGGTTCCGTTTAGTATTTGGTTTACTATTTGCGAATACAATTGCTCGTAAATAGTAACTTCGCTGCGTTGTTGAATTATTAACTTCATTGGTTATAAATTTACTTTTTCAAACTTTTTAATTGCAATTTGGTTTGCGGTATAAGTGAATAACGGGTATATTATAATACCTAACGCAAGTACTGTCAACCTTGCCCAAAGATAGCTTTTGTCGTAGCTGTCAAGTGCCTTTGTAAGCGGTGGTATTGCTTGAACGAGCGTTTCGAATACGCCGTAAGTCAAAACAAAAGCAATTAGTCCCAGTATCAATGTAAATCCATACTTATAACCCGTTTTAAAATATCTCGGTATAACTACTAAATTGAAAACTCCCAAGCAAATTAAGGCAACGCCGAAAAATGCAAAGTTGCAATCCAGTCCTACATAATTAAATTTGTGCGGATTAATTAGTATAGACGGGTAGGCGCAAATAACGGCTACAATAAAGTTGAGCATTTGACATAGTACCATTACCAAGGTGGTGGATGAAACTATGTCGGCGCGTTTAATTGGTAGCGTTGCGGAAAATTCCTGCGAGCGGTTTTCGTTTACAAACTGCAAGTAGATCATTATGTGCATTATGGAATAACCTATGCCCACGATGTAGGGATAGTTAGGTATAAGCATCATTGCACCCATTAGAGCAAACAGGTATACAGGCTTGGGCATATTTAAGCGCAGTTCCTTTTTAAACAGTTTTAGCATTATCCGTTCTCCCTTGAATAGTAAATCATTATATCGTCCAAAGTGGGCTTTTCACTTGCAAACTTATCACTGCTTTGTATGTTTTGACGGCGTATAAGCGCCGTGTAGCCGAATTGGTGTCGTTTGTAACTGACAAGTCGACCGATAAATTCGTCCGTCAACTCGTCAACTCCGCCTTTGATTACTGCGTGGTTTTCCAGTAGTTCGTCTTTGCCGCTTGTTAGTACGAGTTGTCCGTTTTTAATGAGCATAACGTAGTCGGCGCACTTGTCTAGGTCGCTAGTTATGTGCGTGGAAAACAATATGCTTTTGTCGCCGTCGTCCACTATGTCGCGGAACACGTCAAGCAATTCGTCGCGCGCAATAGGATCTAGTCCGCTTGTAGGTTCGTCGAATATAAACAGTTTTGCTTCGTGCGACATTGCAAGGGATAGTGCAAATTTTACCTTCATTCCCGCAGACAATTCCTTTACGCGTTTATTCATATCCAAATTAAAACGCTTTGCATAGCTGTCGAAATCGGCTTGATTCCAGTTGTCGTAAAAGGTTTTGTAAACGTCGCAAATTAATTGCAGCTTTTTATTGCGGTAGTATTCAAATGCGCCGCTGCTAAAACTTATTAATTGTTTGCAGCGCATTTCGTTTTCCGCAATGTCCATACCGAATGCTGTAATTTTACCGCTGTCGGGCAAAACGCTTTGCATTATACATTTTAGCGTAGTGGTTTTGCCTGCGCCGTTTTGTCCGATGAAGCCTACGATAACCCCTTTGGGTATTTCGAACGAAACGTTTTGCAGTTTGAATTCGGGATAACTTTTACATAAGTTTTCTACTTGTAGCATTTTTCCTCCTTATTGTGACATTGAATAATACTAGTAATTTTATTGTATTTATTATTCACAATCGTATTTGCAACTGTGTATTTGTAATATACACAGTTTAGCACTCGGCATAATTGTTGTCAATACATTTTTAGTAAATAGCGACATTATTTTGTAATTTAAATTGTTTATACACAAATAAAAATATTTTATCGATTTTGTTGCATATAATATTTGCCATATTGCTTGCAATGTGGTAATATAACAATATCAAATAAATATATTCTTTGGGGCGTGGTGCAAATCCACACCGATAGTATAGCCTATGAACGCAACGCAAGTTGCGCCGATCGGGTGCGATTCCCGAGCCGACGGTTACAGTCCGGATGTGAAAAGAATTATTAGACTATATTTGTGTAGTTTTTTTGCGCTCTTAAAGGAAGTTTTCTTTTAAGAGTTTTTTTATTTAAATTGCACAGTATGGTTGCTGCCTTCCCAAAGAGAAGGAGAAAAAAATGAAAAAAAATGTAACTAAACAGCAAGACGAAACAATTACTTCAAACGCAATTGTAACAGACAATCCCGAAAATGTGGAATTGGTTACGTCTCAATCGGATACGGTTGTTTGCGATACGACGGAAGCGGAGTTGGCGCAGCAAGCAGATGTTTTAGATGTTGAAAACACTGAAAACATCACGACAAAAAAAGTAAAAGCCAAAAAAATTGCAAGAAATTCGGTATCCTATTTAGCAAAAATCAGTTTGCTGACGGCGATAGGCGTAGTTTTGATGATTCTCGATTTTCCTATTTTACCGGCAGTGCCTTACTTGCAGTTGAATTTTTCCGACGTGCCTACATTGATTGCGTCCTTTATGTTCGGTCCCATTTCGGGCATTATAGTCAATGGGGCTAAAATAGGGGTTAACTTGTTGATCACAAGTACTTCTACAAACTTTGTAGGACCTTTGTCTAACTTAATAAGCGGTTCGCTTTACGCATTGACTGCGGGCGTAATATATATGTTAAAAAAGGACAAAATCGGAGCGATTATATCCCTGATAGTAAGCAGTATTGTTTTTTGTATTGCTATGTGGTTTACAAACCAGTACTTGCTGCTACCTGCTTTCGGTATAAAAGATCACGATGCCCAGATGATTAATTTGTGGTGGACGTTGCTGTTTAATGTAATTAAGACCACTCTTACCTGTGTAATTACTATGTTTATTTACAAGGGAACGCATAAATTATTTAATAAATTCTGACGTTGTTTTAATACGTTTCTCTCTTCAAACAAACGCCGTTGCTTTATATTAAAGCTTCGGCGTTTGTTGTAGGTTTACGCAATAGGTTAGTTACAGATGCAGACAAAAATATTTATTATCCGTTAAGCAGAGTTTACTGCATTTTACTATACACTTGATTTTTGGTTTTGATTGTGATAATATTTTATTTAATTATACTTTTATTATTAATTGCAACGGAGGACGATATGAAAATTTGTCACAGCGAAGTTATTAAAAAAATTAAGGAATTGGAAGAAAAAAAGTCAACGTTATTGGCGCAGGAACGCAGTCGCAGCGTATATTCTTACGTGGACGCTTCGGCAAAAATTATACCTAATTACAATTACAAAAAAACGCGCGCGCGTGTTGACGAGTTGGATATAAACATTCGCCGTTTGCGTCATTTATTGGCGGTTGCAAATGTGTCGGTCATTATTGAAGAATTTAACGTAACTTTGGGCGAAGCGCTTGTTATGCTTGCGCAGATGCAGTCAAAGTGCAGTGTGTTGGAAGGATTGGCAGGCGCGCAACAAATTACTCAACGCGTAACATATAACGGCAAAATGGAAATATTGGAATGTAATTACGATGTGGAAAAGGCTCTTGCCGATTACGAATCGTTACGCAACGAAATAGGTCGTTTGCAGGTAGCTATCGACAGGGCTAATCTCAATAATTATATTGAAATCGAATAATAATTTACCCGTACGCAAGCCCCTTGTCAAGTGGGGATAATCTTTGACATTAAGGGTAGCAACTAAAAATTGCTAAAATAGGTTACTGATTGCAGATTAGGTTTAAGTTATAGCATAGTCCTATTATAGATTTCATTGTTATATTTTACTGTTAAAATGGTGCATTTTAAACTTTGCGTATAAAAACTTTTGTCAAACTAAGTATAGGGTTATAGTTTGACATTTTTAGTATTTGGATATTGCTTGCAATGAGCAGTAATTTGGGATATAATATAAATTATGAAACAGCAATTTGTGACAAACAGCGTTGAACAAACCGAACAAATAGCGATAGAATTCGGAAAAACTTTATGCGGCGGCGAAGTGGTGTTACTGTGCGGTGAAATGGGTGCGGGTAAAACTCACTTTGTAAAAGGGCTTGCCAAAGGGCTGGATATTGCGGATACGGTTACAAGTCCTACGTTTGCTTTGCATAATCAGTATGTAGGCAGACTTGTCCTTAATCACTTCGATTTTTACCGAGTGGATGATCCTGCGGAAGCGGAAATGCTAGGGCTTGACGAATTTTTTTACGACAAAGGCGGTGTGTCGGCGATTGAATGGAGTCAAAATATTTCGTATTTGTTGCCGAAAAATTGTATTTCCGTAACAATAGGTAAATTGACGGAAAATTCACGACAAATTACAATAGAAAGGTAAAGTATAATGAATATATTGTATGTTGATACAACAACGAGCGACATTGTCGTTGCGCTTATAAGAAAAAACGACGTCGTTGACGTATCGCAAAAGGCAATGGGAGTAAAACACAGCGAAACGTTGTGCAACAAAGTGGACGAATTGCTTAAAACTGCAAATATTGCTTTTGACGACATTGACGCTTATGCTTGCGCAATAGGTCCGGGCAGCTTTACGGGAATACGTATAGGAATATCTACCGTTAAAGGGTATGCAACGGCAAGACCCAAACCGTATATTGCGGTAAACTGTCTTGAAGCGATTGCGCATTCGGCAAACTGTAAAGGGAACGGTTGCGCTGTTATAGACGCGGGTAACGGTTATTATTATTACAATGTAACTAGCGGAACTGCGCCTGCCGTTATGCCTTATGACAGCGATTGCGTATTAAATTGTGCAAAAGCCGACGGCGCAACGGATTACTTTGACGGAGCCGTCAAGTTAATACGGGACAAGTTTAATAAAGGTGAATTTGACGTAAATTTAACTCCGCTTTACATACGTAAATCGCAAGCGGAAATCAATTTGAAAAAGTAGAGATTTTACTATGGTAGAGAAACTTGAATTTAGTATGCAGACGATATTTCAACTTGCGAATCTTGAAAAAAAGTGTTTCGGCAAGGATGCTTGGTCTATTGCCGCATTGCGCGGCGAATTCGAAAACGAATTTTCGCATTTTTTCGCCAAGCGTATTGACGGTGAAATTGTAGGATATGTTTGCATACGCATAATGTACGAAGAATCGCAAATATGCAATATTTGCGTTGAACCTAATTTCCGTAGGCGCGGTTATGCTAGCGAACTGCTTGCAGAAGTGGAAAGGTTTTCGGCTGATGAAGGTTGCGAACGGTGCGAACTGGAAGTAAATGTATCCAATGAACCTGCGGTTGAACTTTACAAAAAATGCGGGTACGCAGTGGAAGGCGTTCGTAAAAACTTTTACCGTCGCAGCCGCTATGCCACGCGCGATGCATACACAATGGTGTTGCAATTGTCGGAGCGTACGGAACAATAAAAACGATGCTAAAAGCGGCTATATGCTTTAAATTTTTAATAAAAAAGCCTATCGACTTTAAATAATGTCGGTAGGCTTAAATATTATTTTTCCACTGTAACAAGACAATAGGTACCGCAACCCGTAATATTAAGTTGCGTTCCCGCCGAAACGAAAACCGTTTCGCCGCGCTGCAATTCGACTCCGTTAACTTGTATGCTTCCTTGCAGCGTTGTGACTGAAGCAAAACTTTCTTTAAAAGTCAGCGTCTGTTCGCCTTGGTAGCGGTAGGCAGCAAAATACTTACATTTGCCAAGTAAACCGTTGCGGCTTGTATCGGGAATAACGTATTTGCCGAAGTTTAGTACTTTTAGCGCTTTATTTATATGCAGTTCGCGCGGTTTTCCGTCTGCGCCTAAACGATCGTAGTCGTATACTCGGTATGTAAGATCGCTGTTTTGTTGAATTTCTATCAGCGTTACGCCTCCGCCGATAGCGTGTATAATTCCGCTTGGAACAAAGTATGTTTGGTTTGGTTTTACCGGTACTTTGTTTAGCAAGTCGCACAAGGTTTTGTTGTTGAGCGCAGTGACAAATTGTTCCTTTGTAACGTTGCGGTTGAATCCTAAGTATATATATGCGTCGTCGGTTGCGTCAACGATATGCCACATTTCGGTTTTGCCGTATTTGTTTTCGTACTTTAACGCATAGTCGTCGGTAGGATGCACTTGCAACGACAAGGGCGTGGTGGAGTCGATTAATTTAATCAATACGGGAAAAAAGCGGAAATTTTTGCAGTTTGCGCCTAAATCGTCTTGACCTATAACTTCGGCAAGCGGTTTACCGTCGTATTCGCCTCCGCAAACATAGCAAGGCCCGCTGTCGTTCAATGACAATTCCCACGTTTCGGCTATTTTATCTTCCGATGAAGTTTTGTTCCATTTGGTTTTTAAGTTTGTTCCGCCCCAAATATAATTTTTGACGGACGGTGTAAGTTTTAATATCATATGATTGTTTCCTTAAATAAAAAATACGGCAAAGCCGTTTTTTTGGGTTTTTATGGAGCGGGTAACGGGAATATTCGCCTTTGGCTCGTGGCGTTCGCAAACTGCGTTTGCTCGGCTAGCGAACCCGACGGGTTCTTAATGGTAATTTGATTTGTTGCTAGATATTATAGCAATTAATGGAGCGGGTAACGGGAATTGAACCCGTAACTACTGCTTGGGAAGCAGTCGTTTTACCACTAAACTATACCCGCATATTGCTAATTATATTATTTCTTTTTGCGGTCGGGTACCGCTTCGATATCCAATGTGTCAAAGTCGACGCTTTCTACAAAGTCGCGCGGCTTAAAACGCGTATTGTTAAACATTACAAAGTGCCTAAGGTTTACGTGTGTGGCAACGGGCGTTGGAATATCCATTTGTTCGCAAATTTGCTGCATTACAGTTACGAACTCGTCCAAATTGGTTATATGTTCGTATTCGAATAAAATATCGCGGAATATTTTTTCGTCTTTAATTGTTTTCGCCCAAATCTTCATTATTTCCTTGCCTTATTACGCTGTTACAACGCTTT
>CARAIG010000041.1 GCA_948938605.1 uncultured Eubacteriales bacterium | reverse complement strand
GCGACTTGTATATGCTGCTGTATATGGTACTTATTGCACTGGTATTGTTTTGCCTGTTCTTTTTGGTGGCAAGTTTGCTTATACGTAAAAGTAAATTGGGCAAAACCGCAATATTCGACGTAGGTACCGCCGTACCTGAGGAAAAAACCGAAGGCACGCGCGACTATGCTTACCTTGTGGGTAAAACGGGCGTTGTTACAAGCGTTTTGCGTCCTGCCGGCAAGGTGGAAATAGACAGCGAAATTTACGACGTCGTAGCGCGTGACGGATATATACAAACGGGCGCGCAAATTGTAGTTTTAAACGTTGAGGGGCAACGCATAGTTGTCGTTGAAAACGTACAATAAAAATTTTATTTTAATTGTGGAGGAAACAAATTAAATGAACACATTGCTTGCATTTGCCGAGGGGGCGGTGTTACCCCCTTGGGCAATAGTTTTAATTGTAGTGGCGGTTTTGCTGCTTATTGTACTTATCTTTTTGCCTATCGGTACGTATTTCATTGCATTGGTAAGTAAAGCGCACGTTTCTATGACGCGTTTAATCGGTATGAAAATGCGCCGTATTAAGTACAAAATGCTTGTAGACGTTTATATCCGCGCCCGTAAAGCGGGTTTGAATATCGATATAACCGAACTCGAATCGCACATTATGGCAGGCGGTAACGTCAGCAACGTAGTAAATGCGTTAATTTCGGCGCACAGCGCAAATATTAATTTGTCGCTTCAAGAAGCAAAGGCTATCGACCTTGCAGGACGCGACGTATTAAATGCGGTAAAAGTATCCGTCAACCCCAAAGTAATCGAAACTCCCGTTATTTCCGCTATTGCTAAAAACGGTATCGAATTGCGCGTAAAAGCGCGTGTTACCGTTCGCGCAAATATCAGCCGTCTTATCGGCGGTGCAGGGGAGGAAACAATCATTGCCCGCGTAGGCGAAGGTATCGTTACAACAGTAGGTTCGTCCGAACAGCACAAAGCGGTTTTGGAAAACCCTGACCTTATTTCGAAAACCGTACTTACCAAAGGACTCGACGCGGGAACCGCATTTGAAATTTTGTCAATCGATATTGCCGACGTAGACGTAGGACGTAACATCGGCGCGCAACTTCAAATGGATCAAGCAGAAGCGGATAAACGTATTGCCCAAGCAAACGCCGAAGAACGCCGCGCAATGGCTATTGCTACCGAACAGGAAATGAAGGCACACACACAGGAAATGCGTGCAAAGGTTGTCGAAGCGGAAGCGGAAGTACCCAAAGCTATGGCGGAAGCATTCCGTAACGGACGTTTGGGTATTATGGACTACTACCAAATGCAAAATATCCAGGCCGACACTGCAATGCGCAATTCCATTAGCGGCAACGGCGAAGGCAGCGGAAGCGGAAGTACCGGTAAAGGTAAAAAATCGTAATCGTTGCAAGCAGTAATAAGGAAATTTTATAATGTTAAATTTAATGTGTTTTGATGATATATTAAATATACTGCCGTTTTTGTTAGTACCGCTGCCGTTTATAATAGTGGTAATAATAGTTATAGTTACCGCTGTCAGTAGGGCAAAGGCAAGTCAACGCACAAAGCAAATGAATGATGAAAAGTTGCCTTTTGAACTTCCCGACGGTAACGGTCGCACGCAACATCAGCGCGATTACCTTAATTCCAAACGTAGGGAACTGTCCGAACGTAAGATCGTATCTAACGACGGTTCGCATATGCATATGGGCGAAAAGGTGGAAAAGTACGACAAAATTGTCGGCTCGTTAGGTGAAGTTGACGACGAAGGGTGCGAAGAACTTGACGGAGTGCGGCTTATCGAACACGACGAATCGTACTGCGACGATCCCGACCACTTAGTAGCTGCCGACATTACGGATATTCAACGAGCAATCGTGCTGGGCGAAGTAATTAATGTTCCGCGGTTTAAACAAATGTATAAACGTAAATAACAAAAAAGTCTGCCAATAGGCGGACTTTTTTTATACAATAATTCGGCGTTAATCAACATTAAACCAAACAAATCTTGAATTGCAAAAAGCTGGTAGATTTATTTAACTGTTTTTATAAATGTTGCGATTGGTTGGACAATTTTTAATCAATATTTTGCCGCTTCGTCTAATGCCGTTTGCGCTTGTTTTTCCAAACTGTGCTTTAAGTTTTCGTCGTGAATGAAGCAAGTGTTGCCGTAAACGTTTTTTACCGAAAAGTTAACTACGGTTTTTAATAGGCTAATGCCGATTTCGCAGTCCGAAGCCACCCACTTAGACAGACGCGCAAGTACTCTTGTGCTGGCTCGCTGCAATACGCTTAGGCATAGCTGCATAAGTTCCAACGGCACTAACGTCGCCTTGTGAAACGCCTTTTGCAACGTTGCGGTGCGCAGTTTTGTTTCTGCTTCGCTGTTTTTGGGTAACTTGCGCGCTTCGACGATTTTGCCGTACGCTTCGGCGTCGTCGTTCGACAACAAGTATAAATGCTTTCTTGCGCGGGTGCAAGTTGCAAGTTCCCCTTTTAAATAATCGTAGTTAATGTCCGTTTGGGGCAGTTTGTCTAACGTTACGTTAATTGCCATTTCAATTAAAGCGCACGCTTCGGCGCCTACAATAGCCAACGCGCTTCCGCCGCCGGGAGCAGGGGCATTGCTTGCAAGCACTTCGCAGTAATTGTCTATCGTCATTTGTTCGAACATATCTTTTGTTTCCTTTGTTTTTTTGATATATTCATTATACAGTTAAACTCTGTTGCAGTCAATATTTTTAAAAATACAATTAACAACATTAATTTTGAAAAAATGCGTATAAACTATTGACAGTTAGAGCATATAGTGATATATTAGAAGCATAAATTAGCAGTCAAACAGCAAGAGTGCTAACACTCAGTTGAAAAATTTGACAAAGGAAACGCCGAATAATGTTATCCGAACGTAAAAAGAAAATACTGTGCGCGGTGGTTGACGAGTACATTGACAAAGCGTCGCCTATAAGCAGCAAGGACATTCAGCAGGAGTACTTGTGCGAATGTTCGTCGGCTACTATACGCAACGAATTGTCCGCATTGGAAAGTATGGGGTATCTCATTCAGCCGCACGTATCGGCGGGACGTATTCCGTCCGAAAAGGCGTTCCGATTTTACGTAAACGAATTGTTGTGCGAAAACTCGCTAACTTCGTCCGAAGTGGAACTGATTGACAGTTATTTCAACCGCAAGATAGGTTCGCTGGAAGATATAATCGTTGCAGTAACCCGTTTAATATCGGAAATTACCAACTACACCGCAGTAGTGGTAAAGGAAGATATGTCGGACACGATTACCGCAATTAAGTTGTTGGATTTGTCCAACGGCAAGATGTTGGTAGTAATAGTTACCGATGCGCGCGTATTAAAAGACGGTATGTTGGATATTCCCGACGAATTTACCGAACAAATGGTAGCGCAAGCGGAACGCTGGCTAAACAAACTGTTTGTGGGCAAGCACGTTTCGGAGTTTTTAAACTTTACTTACCCTTATACGCTTGTCAACGACGAATTTGCGCAGTTTAACGTATTGTTTAAAAAAATTATCGACGTTTTGCGCAAGCAATCGCTTTATAACGGTATGGACGTATCTACCTACGGCGAACGTAAAACATTGCAGCACTGCGAGTATTCCGACGTAAACTCGGCGCAAAGGTTTTTGGCTGAATTGGAAGACAAGGACAAAATTGCCGAAATGTTTACTTACGACGGCGGCGAAAGCGGCAGCGTAACGGTAAAAATCGGTTCGAGCGACAACGCTCCCGACGGTTGTTCGGTAGTGTCCACCCGCGTAAGTCTTGGCGAAAACGTCAGCGGTTCAATCGGCGTAATCGGTCCCGTCCGTATGAATTACAAAAAAGTATTAGCAGTGCTAGACAGAATAAGCGATATAATAATAGATTTAATCGACCGTAAGGAGAATAAATGAAAAAGCAAACCAAAACGGAAAAACCCGTAAATAACGAAAAAGTCGCCGCAGACAATAACGAAAAAGTAATGTCACAGCTTTCCGAAACGGAACAAGCGTTGACGGACGAAAACGAACAATTGATTGCGGAAAACGAACAGTTAAAAACCGAAAATGAAAAACTTACTGCCACTTGCAAGCGTTTGCAAAGTTCTGCAGATAAGTCCGATACGTATCTTAATCAGCTAGTAGCAATGAAAAACGACTTCGAAAGCTACAAGCGCCGTATGAAATTTAACGGCGAACAAGCCAAAAAGGAAGGCTCGCAAGCGGTACTTACAAAGTTAATAGCAATTATCGATACATTCGAAATTGCCGCCAAGCACCTTGACGGGGACAATTTAAAAGCGTTTACAATGGTGCAAAACCAGTTTGAACAAGTTTTAACCGATTTCGGAGTTGTCAAGATGGACGTAATGGGTAAACCTTTCGATCCTGTTAAAATGAACGCATTGTCCAAACTTGACCGCGGTGCGGAAAATACCGACTTAGTAGTGGAAGTTTACAAAAACGGCTACGAACTGGATGACAAGGTGCTGCGCTATGCCGAAGTCTTGGTAGGCTCCTAAGCCTGTATAAAGGAGCATCTATTGCGTTAACCGCAGTCACGTACGTTTAAGTACGCTCTTTTACGGTCACCTAGGTTGCCTTGTATCTGCCCCTTTCTACGGGCTTAGGCGGGATATCAATCGTTCTTAGCCGAGCAAAACGAAGCAATCTAACAGGGTGCAGTATCCTAGACACACTGCATTACATTAATGTTATCGTAACTTTTAAATTGACAAAAATACAACTGCGGCGTATGCCGTACATAACTCAAACACAATTGCGTATTACGCATTTAAATACAAAAATACATCATCAAAAAGGAGATTTAATATTATGGGAAAAATTATAGGTATCGACCTTGGAACAACTAACAGCTGCGTAGCGGTATTGGAAGGCGGCGAACCCGTCGTTATCGCCAATGCGGAAGGTAACCGCACAACCCCATCGGTTGTTGCATTTACTAAGGACGGCGAACGTCTTGTAGGACAAGTGGCAAAACGTCAAGCGGTAGTTAATGCGGACAGAACAGTACTTTCCATTAAGCGCGAAATGGGTACAAATTACACAGTGGCTATCGACGGCAAAAAGTATTCCCCGCAGGAAATTTCCGCTATTACGTTATCCAAACTTAAAGCGGATGCCGAAGCGTATCTCGGCGAAAAAGTAACGCAAGCGGTAATTACTGTTCCTGCATACTTTTCGGACGCTCAACGTCAAGCAACAAAAGACGCAGGCAAAATTGCAGGACTTGAAGTTTTGCGTATAATTAACGAACCCACAGCCGCAGCGCTTGCTTACGGACTTGACAAGGGCGAAAACAAAAACCAAAAGATTTTAATTTACGACCTTGGCGGCGGCACGTTCGACGTTTCCATCCTTGAAATCGGCGACGGCGTATTCGAAGTTCTTGCTACCAACGGCAACAACCGTTTGGGCGGCGACGACATCGACCAAATAGTAATGGATTACCTTGTTGCGGAATTTAAAAAGACAAGCGGTATCGATTTGTCGCAAGACAAGCAAGCAATGCAACGTTTAAAGGAAGCGGCGGAAAAAGCTAAAATCGAATTGTCCGCAACGCTTAAAACAACGGTTTCGTTGCCGTTCATCACTGCGGACGCTACCGGTCCCAAGCACTTGGAAGTGGAAATCACCCGCGCTAAATTCGAAAGTTTGATTGACGGCATTATCAAAAAGACAATCGAACCTATGAAAAAAGCAATGTCGGACGCAGGCGTTACAAATAACGACTTGAACCGCGTAATCCTAGTCGGCGGATCTACCCGTATTCCCGCAGTAGTGGAAGCCGTTAAAAATTACAGCGGTAAGGAACCGTACAAGGGAATCAATCCCGACGAATGCGTAGCAATCGGCGCAGCTATCCAAGGCGGCGTTTTGGGCGGCGAAGTTAAGGACGTATTGCTTCTTGACGTTACTCCGTTGTCGTTGGGTATCGAAGTTTTGGGCGGCGTAATGGCAAAACTTATCGAACGCAATACTACAATTCCCGCAAGCAAATCGCAAGTATTTTCGACCGCTGCGGACAACCAAACAAGCGTTGACATCCACGTATTGCAAGGCGAACGCGAAATGGCGGCGGATAACAAAACTCTCGGTCGTTTTTCGTTGACCGGTATTGCTCCCGCACCCCGCGGAATCCCCCAAATCGAAGTTAAGTTCGACATCGACGCAAACGGTATCGTACACGTAACGGCAAAAGACCTGGGCACTCAAAAGGAACAATCCGTAACTATTACTTCGTCGACCAACTTGTCCGACGCCGACATCGACAAGGCTGTTAAAGACGCCGAAAAGTACGCCGAAGAAGACAAAAAACGTCGCGAAGCAGTCGAAGCGCGCAACGGACTTGACCAAATGATTTTGTCGTTAGAACAATTTATCCGCGAAAGCGGCGATAAGCTTGAATCTGCCGACAAGGAACACTTGGAAGAAGACATCAAAAAGGGTAAGGAAGTCCTTGAAAAGAAAGACGTTACTACCGAAGAATTAAAGGCGGAAACCGACCGCATTGCGCAAAGTTCTGCCGCTATATTCCAAAAGTTCTACCAAGCCGCTCAGCAAAGCGCACAGCAACAAGACGGCAGTGAAGTCAAGTATGACGTATCCGACGACGATAAAAAATAACATTTAACTGTCAGTCAGTTAATTAAAACGTAAAAAAGCACCGCAAGTCTTGCTATCAAATTGTGTTTTGTTGGCAAGACTTTCGCGAGTATTAAGAGGATAAAATGCCACAAAAAGATTATTACAAAACGTTAGGCGTAGACAAAAACGCTTCCGCCGACGAAATAAAATCGGCTTACCGTAAACTTGCCAAGCAGTATCACCCCGACTTGCACCCCGGCGATAACGCTTCCGCTGAAAAATTTAAAGAAATTAACGAAGCGTATTCGGTAGTGGGCGATCCCGACAAACGTAGCAAATATGACCGCGGCGAAATGGATATGAACGGCGGTTTCAACCCTTACGGCGGTTCGGGCGGTTTTTCGGCAAGCGGTTTTGACGATATTTTCGATATGTTCAGCGACGCTTTCGGTTTTGGCGGTTCGCGCAGACGCAGCAATGCTAACGCATCGTTGGGCAGCGATATTACATATACCGTCGAACTCACTTTTATGGAATCGGTATTAGGCTGCAAAAAGCCTATCAATTTTACACGAATCGAACGTTGTTCGGCGTGCGGCGGTACAGGCGCAAAAGATGACAGTTGCTTAAAAACTTGCGACAAGTGCGGCGGTAGCGGTCAAGTGCGGCAAGTACGCAACACTATGTTCGGGCAGCAAATTACCGTCGGCGCTTGCGACAAGTGCGGCGGAACAGGTAAAATTGTTACCGACACTTGTAAAACTTGCGGCGGCAAAGGGACTACGCGTAAAAATAAAGTTATTAACGTTTCTATCCCCGCAGGAGTGGAAAACGGAACCGTACTTCAACTTGCAGGCGAAGGCAATGCTCCCAAGGGTAAAGGGGGCAGGGCGGGTAATTTGTTGTTGGTAATGTCCGTAAAACCCAGTAAAATTTTCCGCAGAGAAAACTACGATTTGTACGTTAACGTGCCTGTAAGCTTTGCAACGGCAACATTAGGCGGCGAAATTGAAATTCCTTCCCCTGACGGAGTTTTCATTCACAAACTTGCCGAAGGTACGGCAAACGGCGAAACGTTGCGTTTCCGCGCTAAGGGCGTACGCACTGCACGCGGAATAACGGGTGATTTGTTTGCAACCATAACTGTGGAAGTACCCAAGGGAATATCCCGTTCGCAACGGCGTTCGATCGACGACTTCGAAAAGGATTGCTCGTTGAAGAATTATCCCAAACGCAAGGAATACCTTGACGAAATATCCAAACTCTACAATAAATAATTTAAAATGCACTTGAAAAAAATTCAAGTGCATTTTTTTAAACATATTTAAAGTTGTAAAAGTAAGTAGCAATTGCTAAGCGCAAATACCGTTTGACTAAATATCTATTTCAAAAGCATATTTAAGAATGTAGGATAAACAGTAAACGTATTAACGCTTTAAAAGCGAGCAAGGCAAGGCTAACGCTCAAATGCTGTTGTATCTAATTCTTTTTCTAAACACATTTAAGGTTGTAGAGCGGTGTGGATACAAGGCAAACAATGTATAGTTACCTAAGGTCGTAGAAACGAGCAAGACGAGGCGGACGCTCAAATACTGTTTCTAATGCTTTTTTATAAACATATTTAAGGTTGTAGAGTGGTGCGGATATAAGGCAAACAAGGCGAACGCGACGGAGCGTACTAAGCGTACGTGACTGAGCGTGAGTCCGCAGTTTAACGCAGTAGACGTGCTGCTATGCAACCTTAAATTTTGTTGGCGCTGCCCAACACATTAACAATCTTATGCTTAACCATTTCCTTCATCATCGCGCGGGCGTCGCCCAAATATTGACGTGGGTCGAAGTGTGTCGGATTTTCCACAAAGTGCTTACGTATTGCCGCGGTAAACGCTACGCGCAAGTCACTGTCGATATTGATTTTGCAAACTGCCATTTTAGCGGCTTTGGTAAGTTCGCTTTCGGGTATACCGATAGCGTCGGGCATACTTCCGCCAAATTGGTTAACTATTGCAACCTTATCTTGCGGAACGCTCGATGCACCGTGCAGTACAATCGGGAAATTAGGAATGCGCTTTTCGATTTCTGCCAAGATGTCAAGGCGCAGTTTGGGATCTTGTCCCGGTTTAAACTTGTACGCGCCGTGAGATGTGCCGATAGCGATAGCAAGACTGTCGATACCCGTTTTTGCGGTAAATTCTTCCACTTCGTCGGGACTGGTAAACAGTGCGTCTTTTGCGTCGACTTTTACGTCGTCTTCGACGCCTGCAAGTTTGCCGAGTTCCGCTTCCACAACAACGCCGTGCGCGTGAGCGTATTCCACAACTTTGCGGGTGATTGCAATGTTTTCATCCCAAGGTTTACTCGAAGCGTCAATCATAACGGAAGTAAAGCCGTTGTCGATCGAATCTTTGCAAATTTCGAAATCGGCGCCATGGTCTAAGTGCATAGCAATGGGGATGTCTGTTGTTTCGGCTGCTGCGGCTACCAAGTGGCGAAGATATACAGGGTTTGCATACTTGCGCGCGCCTGCGGATACTTGCAGTATTACGGGCGAACGGCATTCGTTAGCGGCTTCAACAATGGCTTGTATCATTTCCATATTGTTGACGTTAAATGCGCCTATGGCGTAGCCTTCCTTGTAGGCTTTTTTAAACATTTCTTTGGTTGTAACAAGTGGCATAATGGTTTCCTCCAAATATAGATAGATTTTATGTTTTGCATAATGTTTTTGTAATAATTTTACTGCAACAATTTGTTGTCAAACTTTTAACACTATGTTATACTATACAAGGTATTTTAGCACAGTTCTTAATTTTAGTAAAGTGGGAATTGCGCAGCCGATTATTAAAATTTTTTTGGAGGTAAACTCACAATGGCTAAGAAAAATGTAAGAGTTGCAATTAACGGTTTTGGACGTATCGGACGTCTTGCTTTCCGTCAAATGTTCGGTGCGGAAGGTTACGAAATTGTAGCAATTAACGACTTGACAAGCCCCAAAATGCTTGCTCACCTTTTAAAGTATGACACAGCGCAAGGTAACTATGTTCAATTGGGTCAACTTGCACAAGGTCACACGGTTACAAGTAAGGAACCCGTACTTGCCGAAGACGGCAAAACGGTTGTAACCCCCGGTTCGATCACCGTTGACGGTAAGGAAATTACAATTTATGCCGAACCCAAAGCAATCAATCTTCCTTGGAAGGCTTTAAATGTTGACGTAGTGTTGGAATGCACAGGTTTCTACTGCACTAAGGAAAAGAGCCAAGCTCACATCGACGCAGGCGCTAAAAAGGTTATTATTTCCGCTCCCGCAGGAAAGGATCTTCCCACTGTTGTTTACGGCGTAAACGAAAAGATCTTGACTAAACAAGATACTATCATTTCCGCAGCAAGCTGCACAACAAACTGCCTTGCTCCTATGGCTAAGGCTTTGAACGATTTTGCTAAAATCGAAAGCGGTATTATGATTACCGTTCACGCTTATACAGGCGACCAAATGGTTCTTGACGGACCTCACCGCAAAGGCGACCTTCGTCGTGCGCGCGCTGCCGCTCAAAACATCGTTCCCAACACAACCGGCGCTGCAAAAGCAATCGGACTTGTTATTCCCGAACTTAACGGAAAACTTATCGGTGCTGCTCAACGCGTTCCCGTTTGCACAGGTTCGACCACAATCCTTGTAGCAGTTGTTAAGAGCAATAAGGAAGTTACTCCCGAAACAATCAATGCTTATATGAAGAGCGTTGCAAGCGAATCCTACGGCTACAACGAAGATATGATCGTGTCCTCCGACGTAATCGGTATGACATACGGCAGCTTGTTCGACGCTACGCAAACTATGGTTAAGCAAATTGCCGACGATACTTACGAAGTACAAGTTGTTTCGTGGTATGACAACGAAAACAGTTACACAACCCAAATGGTACGTACTATCAAGTATTTTGCCGAACTCAAATAGTTTTAACGGCGTATAGCGACGCATCTACTGCGTTATGCTCTGTGCGAACTCAGTCGTGTACGCTAAGTACACTCGTATCGTTCGTACTCGCCTGCCTTGTATCTGCATCACTCTACGCCGTTAAAACGGGGTAGAAAAAAAGATATAATCAATTAGCCTACGATAAATTTCGTAGGCTTTTTTGTTTGTCTCGTCTTGCTTGCTTCTACGACGTTAAAACGGCGTGTTTAAAATTATAATTATTGTTTATTGTTAAAGTGCAGTCACGTATGCCAAATACGTTCCTTTGTCGTTCGCTTAAAAAGTCCGCAATCTGCAACCCTTCTATGCTTTCAAAAAAAGTAGTTTTAATTGAAAAGCTTATTTGAATAATTTATTACATTATGCTCGTGCACGCTAAGTATAATTGTGTCGTTCGAACTTGTATTGGTATTACTTTGCCGTTAAAACGGCGGGTAGTGTTATGTCATTTCGAGCGAAGCCGTAAGGCGAAGTCGAGAAATCTAGCGAAGCGTAGTAAATTTAGCCCGCAGGAAAAATTGCGGGCTATTTGTTTGCCGCGTCTTGCTTGCTTCTACGTCGTTAAAACGGTTCAAAGACATTGCAACGCAAATTAAAACGACAATTTACATCAAGATTAAAAAAAAGACAAAGACATTTTACAATCTTCGTCTTTTAAATGTACTATTAATTGTAATTTACTCCACCGTTAGTTAAACGGACTGTTACTTGTCAAAATTTTTGCACCTATAACCGTCATTGAAATTTTTTCATTAGGGCTTAAATTGCTTAAAAGCACAACGCCTTTTTTTCCGTCTTTCGTAAAGCCCATATAGGTATTAAAATCGGTAGTCGCTCCGTTGTGCCATATAATGCCATTTTGATTGTCGAGCATCCACGTCATACCGCAAGCGTCCATACGGATATTCATTTTTTCGTAGGTGGGATTATTTGCATTTATATCTTTGATTTTTACAAACGTATTTGCCGAATAATTTAATTTGTCGCTCATATAAAGTTGCAGATATTTTGCCATATCCTGAATATCGGAAATAATCGAACCTGCGGGAATATATCCGTCGTTCTCTTTCCATTTCCAATATTTATCGAGATTACCGCTCTGTTTGGCAACTTGCGTGTTTGCAAGGTTTAACTCGTTACGAATAAAATCATTCATTATATCTGTGAAATTGCAGTTATAGATTTTTTCCAACACTAAGCCGACAACGGATATGCCGAAGTTAGAATAAACAAACGGATAATCTTTATCTTCCAAAGAGACGCTTTTCACTTTGTTTAGAATTTGCGTTCTGCTTATTCCGTAAAAATCGTTCGTTATATGCGCAAACTTGTTGCCTATCATCGAACTTTCAAAATAATACGCATCATAGCCCGAAGTATGCGTTAAAAGCCGTTCAATAGTAGGATAATACTTTGTTTCGTCAAGGTCTAAATATTTAGAAATACTGTCGGTAAGATTCAATTTGCCTTCGTTTACGGCTTTCGCGCACAGTAATCCCGCAAATGTTTTGCTGATTGAACCTATTTCGTAATCGTAAATTAAATTGTTTGAACCGTAAATACAATAGTCGACATTTCCATTTTCAATTATGGCTACGCTGATTTTAGTGTTTTTATTTTCGCAATCATATTTTATCATATCCAAAGCAGACATGTTGTCGAGTTTGGAAAAACTGCTTTGCCCGTATATTGCAATACCGCCAAAACAACTAACAACTGCAATGACAAAAGATAAAATTACCGACGTAACCGTGATAATGCCGTTCATTTTTATTTTTGCGGAAGTTTCCGTAGGTACTGCGTTTTTTACGGAAATAAGAATATGTGTAGTTGCAAAGATAACAGCAAAAACCGTTAACGGAATACTTGCTATCATCACTCCCGAAAACAGAAAAATCAAGGACGGTATTATTGAGAGCAATAGCGCCTTTACAATACCCGATTTTTTCCACAGTACAATCCATATCACACAATAAGCAAATACGAAAACACTGTTTACAACTATATATACAATTTCGGCATACGAAAAATAAAAGCTTATCCAAGTGTACGGAATGTTGAATGTCATCAACGCCATACAGCCGTATCGACCTAGTTGTTCTAAAATTTCCGCGGTTTTATTTCGGTATGTATTCGAGTATCCGTTCTTATTCTTTATAGCAAAAACTATGTTTGGCGCCATAATAATTGCAATAAAGATAAGACCGCAATAATTAAACCAAGTCATACTGTATCTCCGTTATGTTACTGTTTATCAATAAGTTAGTATATCATAATTCGGCAATATAGTAAAATAGTTTAGTGCAAGTCAGTGTTTGCTGTTTACGGCGCTTTTTAATTGTATTAAGTAACAATTTTTCCGACGAAATCGGTGTAATTTCTTATGCAAGATTATTGATTTATATCGGTAATTTGACTATCGACGCGTATGCTCGTTTTATATAGCAAAGCAGGACAAAAAAATGCGAACAAAATATTATTTGCAGTATATATGTTTCAATTTTGTCGATTTTTGCTGTGTTTTCGTTTGCTTAATTTCGATTAAAGTAATATAATAGCAAATTGGTAAGAATTAAATCGCATTTGCAACAAAAAATTTAAAGGACTTAACTAAAAAATGAAGCAAAGCGTCGGCAAACACGAAATGGACTTAACCGTTGGTCCGATATTTAAAAAGTTGATTATATTTGCGTTACCTTTAATGGCAACGAATATTTTGCAACTGTTTTTTAATGCTGCGGACGTGTTTGTGCTTGCACTTTCGGGGGACGACATAGGCAAACTCGGCACAACGGGCGCGCTTATCAACCTTATAATAGGGCTTTTTGTGGGCTTGTCGGTCAGCGCAAACGTAATGGTCGCGCGGTTTGTCGGCTCTAACGAAAAGGACCGCGCCGAAAAAGTAGTAGGAATGTCTGTTTTATTTGCATTGGTAATTGGTGCTGTGCTTGCATTGGTAGGATTTTTTTGCGCGCGCGTGTTTTTGTCTTGGATGAATTGCCCGTCGGAATTTTTGGACGGTTCTACGCAATATATGCAAATATATTTTATCGGTATGCCTATTGTGCTGCTGTATAACTTTTGCGCGTCCATTATGCGTGCGGTAGGGGATACATTGCGTCCTTTAATCTATCTTGTAATAGCTGGTGTTGCAAACGTAGGACTTAACTTTTTGCTGACGTATGTATTCCATATGGGCGTAGCGGGGGTTGCAATAGCGACTGTCGTTTCGCAACTTATTTCGGTAATCCTTGCAATGATAAGTCTTGTAAGGAGCAACGGTTTTGCGCATTTCAGCGTTAAAAATATGCGCATATACAAAGCGGAATTTAAGGAAATGTTAAAAATCGGTTTGCCTGCGGGAATTCAAGGCTGTGTATTTTCGCTATCTAACGTAGTAATAATGTCCACAATCAATTCGTTCGGCACCGTTGCGGTAAACGGAAATACGCTTGCTGCGCAATTTGACGGATTTATTTACAACGCAATGAACGCGATATCTCTTTCCTGTATGGCGTTTGTAAGTCAAAATTTAGGGGCTAAAAACATCAAACGCATCAAACGCTCGGTTTGGATGTCTCTTGCTATCGTTACCGTTGCGGGACTGGTTATTTGCGGAATCGTGCTTCTTGTTGCCCGTCCAATTGCTACGCTTATTAAGCAACCGCCTGAGGAAGTAGATTACGCAATACGTTACCGTCTTATTTTGCTGGGATTGACGTATTTTACCTGCGGACTTATGGAAGTAATGAGTTACACTATGCGCGGGTTGGGCAAGTCGACGCTTGCAATGATCGTCTGTTTGTCGGGCAGTTGTTTGTTTCGCATATTGTGGGTAAACACTGTGTGCAAGTGGGTTACCGAACCGCCCGCATCGTATTACGCATTGTACTGGGTGTATCCTGCAAGCTGGGTGTTGACTTTTTTGATTTTTTTGCCCATTTATTTCCCGACAATGCGCAAAACGGAACGCAAAATCAATGCGGAAAGCGACTTGGAATTAAATGTGTCGGTGCAGTAAATTGCCGCCTAAGCGCACGCGGCTTTATTAACGCTTGACATAATTTGTCAAATTAGTATATAATTACATTGGTAAAAGTTAATTACCATTAATAAATAAGTGTAATATTTACAATAATATTAGTATACTGTTAAAAGGAAAATAGGTGAATTATGAACGTATTATTGCAATCTTTGGTTATAGTTGCATTGGTTGTACCTATAATTATCGGGTTGTTGTTGGGATCTATGCGCGGACTGCGCAGGTCAATAATCCGTATAGTACTTGTTGCGTTAAGTATCGTTTTGGCATTTGTACTTAAAGGAACGATTACTGATCAATTAATGCAGATACAAGTTGACGGTCAGCCTTTGATTGAAACTGTTATTCAGGAAATGTTCCAAGGGCAAAACATCCCCACCGAAACAATGGAAAACATAGTAACTTTGTTAGCTATGGCGTTAATATTTTTAATGTCGTTAGGTTTTTTCCTGTTTTTGACTTGGGCAATTTTGTTCCCGCTTTTAAAACTGTTTATACGCAACAAAACGTATATTGACGAAAAAGGCGTTAAAAAACGTAAAAAACACAACTTTTTAAGCCGTTTGCTGGGCTCCGTTTTGGGACTTGCTCAGGGAATTGCCGTTGCCGTAGTATGCGTTACTATTTTAAACGGTGTTTTCTTCAATTTGTCCAACATTGCCGCTACTATGAACGGTATGCAAGACGATGGCACAACATACGCTACCGAACAAGACGGCGGTAACGGCAGTGATCAAGCCACTGTCGACGCTTTTAACACGTTGATAGAGTACAACGAAAGCGGTATCCGCAAGTTCATTAACAAGATGGGCGGCGACAAGCTGTTTGACAGCATTGTTTCTTTGGAAAAGGAAGAAGGCAAAAAGATTACGTTGACAGGTCAAATAGACGCATTAAGGGGACTTGTCGAAATGGGCAAGGAATTGTCTGCAATACAGGGAATGGATATGCAAGGCGGCTTGAATGCCGATACTGCTAACGCATTGCAGGAAATATTTAATAATTTAGACGCAATTAACGGCAAACTGACTACCGAATCGAAGGACGCAATCAATACGCTTGTTCAAGCCGTTGCAAATGATATGCTTAACTTGGATATGGATTTCAGCGCAGTGGACTTTAATACGGTCAGTTTTGCAAACGAAGGTCAGGTAATTGCTAAATTAAGCACCTACAAGGAAACGGATTTTTCAGGTTTGAACGAAACGGACGCCAAACAAAAAGCGAAGGATATTGTTGATACCGTAATGCAAAGCGATATCATCCTGCCGTTGCTTTCGTCGAACGGCGAATTTACGATCGGTCTCGAAGGGGACAGTTACGACTACGCTAAAAACGTAATCGATGAATTAAAGCAGGCACCCGACGCCGACGAAAAGAAGATTGAAATGCTTGAAAAATTCTTTGGTGTAAGCGAATCGCAACCGGAAGTTTAATCTTGTATTTTTAGATGACGCATAAAAACGCCGTATCGATTGTATACGGCGTTTTTGCATTTAGATAAATTTTAATTTGGGTATTGAAATATTTTTATTTAAATGGTATAATGTTTTTTCTATCATAGTACAAACATTATTATTTGTATTTATGTATATACTATGTTGTTTTTCAAAAACAAAAAAAGAGGTAATTATGAATATATTGGATATTATCGAAAAGAAAAAAGTCAAGTCGGAACTGTCAACGGACGAAATTAATTATTTTGTCGACGGGTTTACAAAAGGAAGTATTCCCGATTATCAAATGTCGGCGTTGCTTATGGCTATTTTGTTAAACGGAATGACCGACCGCGAAACTTTCGATATGACAAACGCAATGCTTCATTCGGGCGATATTGTAAATATGTCGCACATACAAGGCATAGTAGTGGACAAACATTCGACGGGCGGTATAGGCGACAGTACGACGCTTGCGCTTGCTCCCATACTTGCTTGCTGCGGCGTCTATGTTGCCAAAATGAGCGGAAGGGGCTTGGGCTTTACCGGCGGTACTATCGACAAACTGGAAAGTATCCCTAACTTCGATACCGCTTTGTCCGAAAATGAGTTTTTCGACGTGGTAAACAAGGTCGGCTGTGCGGTAATAGGGCAAACGGGAAACCTTGCTCCCGCCGACAAAAAGATATATGCGCTCCGCGACGTTACCGGTACCGTCAACTCGATACCGCTAATATGCAGCAGCGTTATGAGTAAAAAACTCGCTTCGGGGGCAGATACTATCCTTTTGGACGTAAAATACGGCAGCGGCGCATTTATGCCTACGCCGCAATCAGCGTTGGAACTTGCTCAAAAAATGGTAACGATAGGTACCCTTGCAGGTAAACGCATAGGGGCGTTAATTACCGATATGCAGCAGCCGTTGTCCGACCACGTGGGCAATTCGTTGGAAATTATAGGAATTATAGAAGTTCTTAAAGGCGCTAAAAACCGTCTTTATAATGAAATTAAGGAAGTGGCAATCCGTTTGCTTGCCTTGACGGGTAAATATGACGTAAAAACCGCCGAAGTCGCTTTCGACGAAGCGATTTCAAGCGGTAAAGCGTTAAACAAGTTTGCCGAAATGGTGCAAGCGCAACACGGCGACGCAAGTTATATACTTGACCCGTCCAAGTTCGAAATCGGTAAAAAAGTCGAAGTCAAGGCAGATAAGTCGGGCTACGTTACGGGAATGACGGCTGCCGATATCGGCAGAGCGGTAACTCATATGGGCGGCGGACGTATGCAAAAAACAGACGTTATCGATTTTTCCGTAGGAGTGGTAATGAAAGTAGCAATTGGCAGTTGCGTAAAGAAAGGCGACGTTTTGTGTCAGGTTTATCACAACGGCAAAGGTTTGGACGAAGCGGTAAACCTTATCAAAGGGGCGATAGAAATAGGCGCTGACAAACCTGCTGAGCATAAAATCGCTTACGCTTACGTGGACAAAAACGGTACAACGCTGTACTGATGCTTAATGTGCAATTGCGGTTGAACTTTTTTGCGATTAGTTGAAACTTGGGGATAATGCTATGGTTAATGTATTGCTAAATTACTACAACTTTGACGGCGAATGGGCGCGTACCCGTTTGGAAAAATATGTTAAAAACAAACGCGTACTGATTGTTCCCCTTGCTTTCCGCGAAAGTCAGGCGTGGGACGAACAAAGCTGGCAAACTGTTTACGGACGCAACGGCGAAAAGTACGCTAACATTATCGCACCGTTTTTAGCGTACGGTTATAAGGAAAAGGAAATCGATTGGCTTAACTGTTACGACAGCCGCAATCATGTAGAACAAATCCAAAACGCAACGTTGCTGTTTTTTACCGGCGGTATGCCCGAAAAAGCAATAAGACGTATGGACGAGTTGGGTATTACGAATGCGGTTAAAAATTTTGACGGAGTATTAATGGGCGCTTCGGCGGGCGCAATGTTGCAACTGGACGTCTACCATATTACTCCCGACGAAGATTACAGCCATTACGAAGTGTGCCGCGGGTTGTCGCTTGTAAAAGGATTCGACCTTGAAGTCCATTACCTTGCAACCGATTTGCAAAACGAATGTACTAAAAGGGCTGTTTCGGAGCTTGGTTTGCCAGTTTACCAAATGTGGCACGAAGGCGGTTTGATTGTGGACGGCGGCGCAATTACCGTAATGGGCAATGTCAATTATGTCTCTTGCAAGTAAAGCTTTGCTTTAAACCAACGGTTTGTCGTTTAGCAAATTGAACGGAAAGAACAGCCTAAAAGCGGGTTTGACCGAGTATCCTATGGCTAAAATTAAAATTTTGTGCGTTTTAACCGTAAAAGAATATAGACATTAATTAAAATATTTGATATAATCTACACTGTATAGGCTTTTGCTTGACAATGTAGATTTTTTTTATAGGTGGAATATGGCAGATAAATTTTCGAACGTATTAAAATTCCGTACTCCTGCAAGATGGTGGGGTGAAAAGTGGCGCGAAGGATTGTACGTAGGTAACGGTAAAGTCGGCGCTAACGTTTACGGCGGCGCAAGCGAGGAAAAAATACTTATTAACGATGCGTCCTTGAACTGGATGGGACGTACTACCGTTGTGCCCGACGTATCCGTTAAAATTAAAGACGCGCGCAAACTTATAGATAACGGCGAGTTTATGTCGGCGCAGGCAGTTTTGCCTACGGCTTTGGAACAAAAAAATTTCCACCCGCAGGCGGAATATCCTTTGCCTATGTGCGAATTGGACTTGCGTTTTGTCCAGTCGGAAATCACAACGGGATTCACCCGTTCGCTCGATATGGAAAAGGGCGAAGCAAACGTTACGTATTCGGTACTGGGTACCGTTTACAAACGCGATTTGTTTGTTTCCCGCGCGGATAACCTTGTATGCTACCGCATAACCAAGCAAGGGGGCGGAAGTATCAGTTTAAGGATGAATTTGTCCCTTATGCACCGCGTAAACGCGCGTACGTACGAAGGCGCTTGCAATATGCCCGAAGGCGTTACCGTTAAATACGACAAGCAGTTTATGTGCTTTGCCGCCCGCAACGAGGACAACGGTACCGATTACGGCGTTGTGGCTAAATTAACCGTACTTGGCGGAAGCGTACGTCCCGAAAAAGACTTTGTGGAAATAGTTAACGCTCAGTCGGTATTTGTAGTTATAAAGACATTTGTAAACGGTTCGCGCGAAAAGGAATGGAGCAATATTAAAACGTCGTTAACGGCTAACAAGGACGGCTACGACAAGCTACTTAAAGCGCACGTGGCTTTGCACAGCAAGCTGTATAATACCGTTGACGTCAAGTTGGGTTCAAGCGCGGACAAGTCCGTCGAGGACTTGCTTATGGATGCCGAAGGCGGCAAAATGCCCCCGCAATTAGCGGAAAAAATTTACAAATTTTCGCGCTATTTAATGGTTGCGGGCACGTCTGACGACGGGGACTTGTTGTCGCCCGTCGGACTGTGGAACGGCTGTTACAAGCCTTACAGAGCCTTTAAATGCGCGTCTGGCGAATTGCAGACTACTTATTTGCACACTTTGCAAGGCAATATGTTTGCAAATTTGGAAAAAACTTTCGACTATTTCGAAAACAGTATAGGCGACTACCGTAACAATGCACAGCGCATTTACGGCTGCCGCGGAATAGTCGTGCCGACTATTGCCGCTCCCAATACGGGCAGACTGGGCAGCAGCGACGTATTTGCAATTCACTTTACCGGTTGCGGAGCGTGGCTTGCCAACTTCTATTACAAGTACGCCAAAATCAGTCAAAATTCTAAATTTTTAAAAACCCGCCTTATTCCCTTTATGAAGGAAGTGGCGTTGTTCTACGAAGATTTCTTCAAGTACACTCCGTCCGGTTTGGAAATAAGTCCGTCTGCATTACCTATGCGTATAGCGGACAGTTACAAAATTACCGACCGTCCCGTCATTGCAAAAAACAGCGCTTTGGACTTTGCATTGGCAAAGGATTTGCTAACCAACCTTATAGAAGCGTGTGCTTCCTGTAACGTTAAGGGGGACATTGCCGCTTGGCAAAAGCTTATTGACGACATTCCCGAAATGCAGCTTGCCAGCGACGGTACATATAAGGAATTTGTCAACTCCATTATTTCCGTTGACTATACGGGTATATCCAACGGCACGCTTTACGACGCATATTTCGGCGACGGAGTAAGCGTTATGTCCGACGACGAAACAATCGAGCATTACCTTGCCACCGCCGACAAAAAACGTTCCGAACCTGCTTCGCAAAACAGTTACAATATGACGGTTTTAGGTTCGGTGTACGCACGTTTGGGCGAAGGCGACAAAGCAAATTTGTGTCTTACCAACGCAGTGCGCGGCTGTGCCATAAACAACCTTGTATTTGTGGACAAGGACTGGCGCGGTATGGGAATATGCGGCAGCGGCGTTTGGACGCCTATTCAGCTGCACGCAAATATGGTGTTTGCAAACGTTATCCAACAAATGTTAATGTACAGCAGCAATAACGATTTGGTAATTTTACCCGCATTGCCTACCGAATGGAAAACCGTTTCGTTCGAAGACTTCCTGGCGGAAAACGGAACTTTGGTTACGGTTAACTTGGACGGCGAAAAAGGCGTATTGGTAGTGCGTATGGAAAACAAAAAGGAAACGGTAATAAATCTTACTTTGCCCGACGGCGCCAAAAAGCTGCTTAAAACCAACTTGTCGCAAAAACCCGACGGTAAACAGTTTAAAGTGACGCTTCCTGCCAACAAGACGATTGAACTTCAATACAAGTACGTTGCGAGGTAACAATGGAATACGAAAAACTACAATTATTGTCCGAGGGTAAAACCAAACGTCTGTGGGCAACAAACAGCGATTCCCACGCGATAGCGGAGTTCTCGGACGATGCAATGATGTATCACGCCAAAAAGAAGTTGTATTTTGCCGGCAAAGGACGTTATTGCAACGAAATTAACGCGCTTTTAATGGAGTATTTAGAGGAAAACAACATTTCCACTCACTTTGTAAAGCGTTTTAGCGAAAACTCGATTGTCGTCAAAAAGGCGGAAATGATACCTATCGAAGTGGTTGTGCGAAACTATTCGGCAGGCAATATGATACAGCGTTTGGGGCTGGAATATCACAAAAAACTCAAAAACCCCGTTTTGGAATTGTGCTACAAAAACGACAAATTGCGCGATCCCGTCATTAACGAGTATTATGCTTACGCTATGGAATTGTGCACGCAGGAAGAGATGTCCGTTATGCAGTACAACGCAATGCGCGTAAACAAGGTACTGTGCGACTTAATGAAAAAAGTGGGTATCATAGTTGCCGATTTCAAGTTGGAATTCGGCAGAGTGGGCGGACGTTTGGTAATTGCCGACGAATTGACGCCCAATGTTGCGCGTTTTTGGGATAAGGACACGCTGCGCCGTTTCGATCAGGAAGGCGTCAATCCCGAACACGAATACGACGAAATTTTAACCCGCTTAAAACAAGTGCTTAACTAATACTTACATCACAAATTTGCGTTGCGTAAAATTTACGTTATGCGGTTTGTCGGAGGATAACAAATGAAATGTATGTTTTGCGGTTGCGAGGACAGCAAAGTTATCGACTCGCGCTCGACCGACGACGGCAGGAGTATACGCCGCCGCCGCGAATGCGTCGATTGCGGACGACGTTTTACCACTTTCGAAACTATCGAAATTGTACCGTTTTTGGTGGTTAAACGGGACGGAACGCGTCAGTCCTACGACCGTTCGAAACTTAAAAACGGCATTTTGCGTTCGTGCGAAAAACGTCCCATATCGATGCTGCAAATAGATATGATTGTGGACGACATCGAAAAAAGCCTGTACAACAGTTTGGATGCCGAAATAACGTCGCAGCAAATAGGCGATATGGTAATGGAACGCTTAAAGGACGTTGACGAAGTAGCGTATATCCGCTTTGCGGCGGTTTACCGTCAGTTTAAGGACAGCGCAACTTTCTTTGAAGAAATGAACAAAATTTTCAATATGTCGACGAAAGGCAAAAAGAAGAATTAACTTTTAAATATTAATAAACGAGTTTGGCGGCTTGCAGTACATTTGGGCAATAGGTATTTTCCCCGTTATGTACGGTTGAATTTGCCAAACTTTTAAATTGTAAAAATGCGCAATATCGAACAGGAACTTAAAATTGCATTAAATAAAACCGACTACGAAACTTTGTTTAACGTTGGCAAAACAAAACCGCAGTTACAAGTAAACTACTATTTTTACTGTAAAGGTATGCCCGCTGACGTAATGTTAAGGATACGTTTTAAAAACGGCAAGTATATGTTTTGCTACAAAAGGCTGCTAAGCAGCGCAAACGGCGTAAACGTCTGCGACGAAAGGGAGTGCCCTTTGGACGAAAATACCGCAAACAAATATATAAGCAAAGGTTTGCTCCCCATTGACGTAAAAAAACTTGTCGACGTCGATTTTCCGTTTGAATGTCAATGCGCGGGACAATTAAGTACGTACCGCTCCAAATTTACTGTGGACAAATGGCTGATTGAGTTAGACAAAAACGAGTATTTGGGCGTGACCGATTACGAATTGGAGTGCGAATGCGCAAGCAATGAATTGTTGGACAAACTTAAAGACCGTTTAATCAACAATTACGGAATTGCATTTAAACCGTCGTTATCCAAAAGCGCGCGTTTTTTTAATCAATTGAAAAGAAGATAACAATTATGCAAAAACTATCCAAAAACTACAAACACATAATTTTCGATTTCGACGGCACAATCAACGACACGTCCGAAGGCATTTACGCAACCTTTATAACTGTGCTTAAACACTTTGGTATAGACGCGTCAAATTGGGACTTGTCCGAACATATCGGTCCGCCGTTAACATACAGTTACACAAAACTTGTAGGGGCTGCGCGCTGCGACGAAGCGATAGCACTGCACCGCAAAACATTTGTCGACATAAACGCCGTTGCGTTAAGTAAGCCTTACGACGGCGCAATAGATTTGCTTGACAAAGTATATAACAGCAAAAAGTATACCTTGTCGGTTGCTTCGTGCAAATACGAACCCAGTTTGCTTGCTTCCCTTAAACTGTTAAAAATCGAAAAGTATTTCAATTACGTTTACGCCCAAAACGCAAGCAGACAGTACAAGGCGGAAGTGTTAAACGCGTTAATGGACGAAAACGGCTTGGATAGACGGGAATGTCTGTTAATAGGGGACACGCTAAACGACATCGACGGTGCAAAAGCAACGGGCATAGACGTTGTTGCCGTTACTTACGGTTTCGGCAAACGGGACGAACTTGAACGCTCTAACGCGGTGGCACTGTGCGACAGTCCCGAACAAGTTGCCGAATTGCTGCTAAATTGACATACGAAACTAGGAAAAAACAACTTATGCAAAAACGAAACGATTACAAAAATTATTTTAAAAACGTATTTGTCCCCGTATTGGTCTACGGCGCATTGACGGGTTTAGTTGTGGGGACGATAGTGTTTTTCTTTAAATGGGTAGCCGAATGGTTAATGGAAAAATCTGCGGAAATTTACCATATCGCACAGCAAAACCCTTGGATTGCGGTAGCGGTAATTGCAGGCGCGCTTGTTTTGGCGTTTGCTGCGTATTGGCTGCAACGTTGGGCTCCCGAAACTAAGGGCGGCGGTATTCCACGCGCCGAAGGCGTTTTACGCGGAATATTGACTTTCCGTTGGCTGCGTACGGGCATTGCAGTGATAATTAACAGTTGGATAAGTTTTTTTGCGGGGCTTCCCTTGGGCAGCGAAGGGCCTAGCGTTTTGCTGGGTACCGCTATCGGCGGCGGAACGTGTAAACTGCCGTTGTCGCACGACAGTTGGGACAGATACATTATGACGGGCGGTGCCTGTGCAGGCTTTGCCGTTGCAACGTCTGCCCCCGTTACGGGCATACTGTTTGCCTTGGAGGAAGCGCACAAACGTTTTACCCCTATGATATTCCTTATGGCTATGTCGTCGGTGGTGTTCGGCGTTGCCGCTTCCAACTTGTGGAGCATGCTGTTTAAGCACTTCGGGCTGTTGCAGCATTACCCTGCGCCATTGTTTGATATTACGCTTGCAAACTTCGATATGAAGGATATTTGGGTGCCGTTGATACTGGGCGTAGTTATTGCGGTTGTGGCGTGTTGCTACAATTTGGTAGTGTTTGCAATGGGTAAACTGTGGGACGGCAAACTCAAAAAAGTCCCCCAATGGGCAAAGTTGATGATTGTTTTTGCTTTGACTGCGGGTATCGGATTGATTGTAGTAGGCAACTTCAACGGAACCGACGCATTGTTTGGCGGAAGCGGACTTATAGTTAAACTTACCGATTATCAAAAGTTTAGTTGGGCGGTAATACTGGTACTGTTTTTGATACGCTTTTTTACTATTTCGTTTTCCACAAGCAGCGGGGCAACGGGCGGAGTGTTTATTCCTATGTTGTCTATCGGTGCATTAGTGGGCGCATTGTGCGGTAAACTGTTTATGGTTATGGGTATGGACGGTAGTTTGTATCCGACAGTTGTAATACTGTCTATGTCGGCGTTTATGGGTGCGGCAACCCGCGCTCCGCTTACTGCGCTGGTATTTACTGTGGAATGTACTTGGAGTTTTTCCAACTTGTTTTATGTGGGAATTACCGTATTCGTATCCTACCTTATTTGCGAACTTGTCAAGGTGGAGCCGTTGTACGACGTATTGCTCGAACGTATGATCGAACAGCAAAACCGCGGCAAACAACACCAAATAGTGGAACTTGTTTATGTCGTTAAGGAAACGGCGTTTGCTGTTGGCAAAAGTATCCGCGACGTTTTGTGGCCCGCCAATACCAAGGTTACGCACGTCGAAGCAAGCGACAACATCAAACGTATGGATGACGACGGCGAAAAGAAAATTCACATAGGCGACACATTGACGCTTATTACCCAAACGTATGACCTTGACGCAACCAAGCACGAACTGGACGATATTTTAGGCAAGCAGACTGTATTGCAAGACGAAATCGGTGAAGAAATGCCGATAGATAATAAGGAATAAATAAAGGAAGCTGTTTTATGTGGGGAGCGATAATAGGGGATATTGCAGGGTCTCGGTTTGAGTTTCACAACTTAAAAAGCAAGGATTTCGACTTGTTTAGCGAACAGTGCCGTTTTACCGACGACACTGTTATGACGCTTGCAGTATGTCAAGCGCTTAAAGATTGCAACGGCAATTATTCGTCGCTTGCGCAAAACACAATACAACGTTTAAAGGAATTTGGCAGACGCTATTCCGACCGGGGGTACGGTTCTAAATTTATTTGGTGGCTTTTTTCCAGCGACGTCAATCCGTATAACAGTTGCGGTAACGGTGCTGCAATGCGCATAAGCCCCGTTGCGTACTTTGCAAACAGTATCGAACAGGTTAAAGAACTTTCGTATGCGGTGACTGCCGTTACGCACAACCACCCCGAAGGCATAAAAGGCGCCGAAGCAACTGCAATTGCAATTTACCTTGCCAAATGCGGCAAAAGCAAGGCGGAAATTAAACAGTACATCGAAAAAAATTACTACGAATTGAATTTTACGGTAGACCAAATCCGTCCGACATACGGATTTGACGAAACTTGCCAAAATTCCGTTCCGCAAGCCATACAAGCGTTTTTGGAAAGCGCAAGTTTTGAAGACGCGGTGCGTACGGCGGTGTCGCTTGGGGGCGATTCGGACACAATAGGCGCAATTTGCGGAAGCATTGCCGAAGCGTTTTACGGCATTCCCGACGAATTTATAAGTCAAGCGGCAACTTATTTGGACGACTATTTGCTGTCGGTGTTGGGTTGACGGCTTCACTGCGTTGCCGCTCAGCCGAGAGCGAAGCGAAGCAATCCGACATTAAAATAAATGTTCCGCAATATTATGCATAATGCGTAATGTTGGCGGCATTAATAACACATTGCGCTGCGCTAGATCTCTCCACGCGGCACAAGTGCCTTGGTCGAGATGACATATTAAAGCATATCGATATATAATACATTTCGACAAACTCTATCCTATGTCATGTCGAGCGTAGCCGAGACATCTAGGCGAAGCCGCACAATTGAACTAAACGTCATCTTAATTACGCATTATATCCTATGTTCTCAGCCGAGCAACTCAGTTGCGAATGTCGTTGCACATATGTCTTATTTCGTCCTTGGCCGAGCAACGAAGTTGCGACCGCCACGAGCCAAAGGCGAGTATTGCGAGCGTTAGCGAAGCAATCCAGTTTAACTAAACTCAACCTTAATTCCGCATTACGTATTAATTCTATGTCATGTCGAGCGTAGCCGAGACATCTAGGCGAAGCCGCACAATTGAACTAAGCGTCACCACAATTCCGCATTCCGCATTGCGCATTAAAACATATGTCATCCTGAGCGAAAAACGCCCATTATGTCATCCTGAGCGGAACGAAGTGGAGTCGAAGGATCTAGGAACCAATGTATAACCGTACATACCGTATTCCTAGATGTTTCGATGCGCAACTAAGTTGCTTACTCAACATAATGTTTATTGTCGCATTGCTCCATAAACATTGGCGTTCGCAACTGCGTTGCTCGGCTAAGGACAAAAAAGTAGTGCCATCTTAACTTGCAACACGTAGTTGATTAGCGTCGGCAACAGTAGTGTACGCATTAGTACAAAAAGAAAAGTCTGCCGAATTATCCGACAGACTTCTTTTTATGTATTGGTTATTAAGCTTCTTCGATAGCGCCAACGGGGCATTGAGCCGCGCACGCTCCGCAATCTACGCAAAGATCAGCAGCAATTTCAAATTTTCCGTCGCCTTCGCTAATAGCTTCGCAAGGGCATACACTTTGGCAGCCGCCGCAAGCAATACAATCGTTAGTGATTTTGTGAGCCATTGTTCTCTCTCCTCCATTTTATTTTGGATGTTTCCATTATACACTTTATGTAAAAATTTGTCTATTTATTTTAACTTATTTTTAAAATTAAATAATACTTTGCCGTATTTTGTCGCAAACCGTCATTTGACGGCAATAATAATTAAATTCTTTTTGGCGTAAACAAACCGCAGTGCCTGTGTTAAAAGTAGAGTGTCCAAGATATTACCGCAATAAAGGGCACGCTTTAACGCTTGACCAGCAAACAAGGTTTTTGCAATTGGTGTTTCTGCAACTGTGCAAACTATTAAAAATAATCTGTCAGATTAGTCTTTTTTAAATGTCCGCAAGCCCTAAAAGATAATCGCTTGTGCAATCAAAGTATTTTGCTATGTCTGCAATTTGCTGCGCCTTTGGCT